>NZ_JBSGXU010000062.1:0-40752 GCF_053610205.1 Streptomyces sp. NPDC054932
GGCGGGTTGTCGCCCCCGGGGGCGGGCCGGCGGGGGGGGCGCGCGGCCGCGCCCCCCCCCGCCCGGCGCGCCCCCCCCCCCGCCCCCCCCCCGCCGGCCAGCACTGCCGCGATGCCCAGCGTGGTCGCCACACGAAGAAGAGTCGTACGCATCGTTACATACCTCCTGATTGGTGGATCTTTTCCCTTACATCCCTAACATGCGGTCAGGTGTTATGAGAAGAAATGCCCAAATTCGGCGTGCCGTCCAGAGACTTCGCCTGACGGTGCGCGCGGGTCGCAGGTCGACGGCCCACCGGACCTGCTCCCCACCGAGACGGCCGGCGTCCCAGGGGGCTGCGGTGGGGCTCGTGTCGGGAGTGTGGCCCTCGGCCCGGAGCCAGGATCGGCCGTGGCCATTCGGTGAAGTCGTCGGACCGGGGAGCTCCCGTGGGAAGTGCCGCTCCAGAATCGCCGCGCAGTGGTGCAGCCCGACAAGGCGTACGTGTGAGCTCCGGCCCGTGCCCGGGACCCTGCCAAGGAATTCCCTGCTCGGCTTGCGGTCACGGGCCGGAGCCATACGGACCGGCAAAGTCTTCGATCGGGTGAGGGCGTGACGAGTGGGGCTGTCGCGCCCTGCCTGCGGGGGATGACTGCTGACCGGCGGGATGAACTCGGTCCTGACAGGAGCCAGTGCGATGCGGATGAGTGATGGGACATGGCGGGAACGTGCTCGAGGTACTGATGGCCGATCACCGAGAGGCCGAGGAGATGTTCGCACGGCTCCAGGCCCCGCACCCGACGCCGTCCATGGTGCATCTGGGAAGCCGCAACAGGTGATCACGGTCGGCGTCGAAGAGGAGTACTTGCTGGTGGATCCAGCGACCGGGCTGTCGGCGCCCTTGGTCGAGGACGTCCGCCGTACGGCCGGGCTCGGACCCCTCGCTGAGGATGCTGAGGTCCAGCACGAGCTGCTGCAGGCCCAGATCGAGGTGGCCACTCCCGTGTGCAGGACGCTGAACGAGGTGGGGGGGCATCTGCTGCGGCTGCGCCATGCGGTCGCCTCGGCGGCAGAGGCGAGCGGCTGCCGGATCGCCGCCACGGGTGCGGCGCCGCTGCGAGGGCCTCTGCCCGTGCCAGTGACTCCGACGCAGCGCTACTTGAAGATGGAAGGGGAGGCCCGGCAACTGGTTGACGAGCAGCTGATCTGTGGGACGCACGTCCACGTGGCGATTCCCGATCCGGAGATGGGCGTCGCGGTGATGAACCGGATCCGGGGCTGGCTGCCGACGCTGCTGGCCATGTCTGCCAACTCGCCCCTGTGGGACGGGCGGGACACAGGGTTCGCCAGCTGGCGCACCATCGTCTTCGGTCGCTGGCCGGTGACCGGTCCGCCGCCCCTTTTCGATGGCTTCTCCGATTATGAGCGGCGCCTGGAAGGCATGGTGGCGTCCGGAGCGATCGCTGACAGGGGGCAGGTGTAGTGGCAGGCGCGGCTGTCCGACCGCTACCCCACCATCGAGGTGCGGTGTCTGGACGTTCAACTCCGCCCCGATGAAGCCGTCATGTTTGCCGGACTTGTCCGTGCACTGGTTGCCACGGCGATCACGGAGGAACAAGCGGGCACGCCACCGGGCGTGAGCCGGCCGGAGCTGCTGCAGGCCGGCACCTGGTATGCGGCCCGGCACGGTCTGAACAGCACCCTGGTGGATCCACGCGGCCGCCCGCACAGCAGCGGCGACGTGCTGTGCTCCCTCCTGCACTACATCACGCCGGCCCTGGAGGGCGCCGGTGATCTGCGTGAGGTCAGCGCCCTCGTCCACCGCCTCCTGCAGGAAGGCACACCCGCCGACCGCCAGCGCCGCGCCTTGACCGAAGGCGGATTTCCCGGGCTGATCGGACTGATCACCGAGGCGACCACCTGTGACTGAAGCCGAGGCATTGCGTCATTCCCCGGGTACACCGCACCACGTTCTCTGCGATGTCACGATGTCACCGTATGGGAACGCCGCTGATCGCCCTCGCGGAATGTTTATGCATTTGTCGCCGTACGCACCCCCTGTATCTCCTTCCAACGTACGCTGGGGACCGCGCCGCTCGTCGTGCCGCGCTTGCCGCAGAAGAGGACGCCCATCGCCATGCGCCATCAGCCGCATCCGGATCCAGCCGGCGGGGCGAGCTTCCGGACCACCGAGGTGGACGTCGCCCGTGACTGGCTGAAAGCGGCGTACGGAACGAGCCTGCGCATGAAGAATCCTGCCCCGCACAGCTCTTTCCGGTATACCCGCACAGCCGCCGGTCCCGTGTCGCTCAGCACCCTGTCCTTGCCGACGGACTACGCCTACGCCACCGGTCCCCTGGGGGCGGTGGCCATCACGCACGTGGTCGGCGGCCGCATGGCCCGGGAGTGCGCGGACGACGTCACCGAAGCCGGGCCAGGCGACGTCCTGGCGATCTCGCAGCCACACCTCCCCTACGCGGGACGCGTGCACGGGGCCGAGCTGCGCGCCGTCACGGTACCGCTCGCCCTGCTGGAACAGCTCGCGGGCCGTGTGCCCGGAGGGACCGCCCGCCCGCTGCGCTTAACCCGCTTCACTCCGGTCTCCGAGGCCTTGGCCGCCCATTGGAAGAGGACCGTCGCCTACGTCGAGGAGAGCGTCCTGGCCCTGCCCGTGGCGAGCGAACCCCTGGTGATGGATGCCGCCGCCAGGATGCTCGCCGCGGCCGTCCTCGTCGCCTTTCCCAGTAACGCGCGCCCCGAGCCCGTACTCGCGGACACCCGGGACGCGACGCCGGAGACCGTCCGCCGGGCGATCGCCTTCATCGAGGCGGAGCCGGATGCCGAAATCGGCCTCGCCGAGATGGCGACAGCCGCCGGTGTCACCCCAAGGGCCCTCCAGTACGCCTTCCGCCGCCATCTCGGGACGACTCCGACGGCCTACCTGCGCCGCGTACGGCTCGGTCTGGCCCACGCCGACCTGGTCGCAGCGGATCCCTCGCGCGACACAGTCACGGCGATCGCCGGTCGGTGGGGCTTCCACCACCAGGGACGCTTCTCCGCCGTCTACCGTGCCGCATACGGGGGCCATCCCCGGAGCACGCTGGCCGAGCCCTGAGCAGGACCCCCGGTCGGCAGCCCTATGTGTCCGCCCCGCCGCCCGCCGGCGCCGTCCCGGGCCGGACGACCCGCAGATGGTTCCCACGGGTGGCGACAGCGAAGCCCGCCTCGCGCAGAATCACCGCGAGGGCAGTCTGGAGCGCCTTGTGAAGGCCGGCCAGAGAGGTGAAGCGGGAGAGGTCCTCCTCGTGGCCATGGACCTGAACGGTCGGCCGCAGCACCTCACGGGCGACCCAGCCCACCATGACCCCCTCCGGGGCCGTCCACACGCGCAGACCGTCGCCCCACTCCGACGTCGTGTCGAACCCGGCTCGGGTCAGGACGTACCGCACCTGCTCGCAGTCGTTGGTGGTTCCGTCCTCGGGGGGCTCGGCGGCACGTGTGGTCGGTGTGGGTGGCATACGCCTACTTCAGCGACCCGGCGACGCCGCCGAAAGCCGCTGCGCGAAGAGATCCGCACACGACGATCCGAATAACGAAGCAGGCAACACATGCGATTGGCTGGGTACCGGCGCGTTCGGCCGGGTGTGTCTGGTCGACCCGGCCGAGGCGAGCTCGTGCAGTGGCCGAGCTGGGCCTGCACCGCCAGGCCGTCGAGGACGCGGTTCAGGCGCGTCAGCGTCCGAAGCGGGAGCGCTTACTGACGCTTTCGGGTTGTCGTCGGGTAGTGACGGTTGATGATCCCTGCGGTATGCCGGTGAGGTGAGGTGTCCGGAGGGTGGGGCCTGACTGCTGAGCGGCGGGCGTTTCGTGAGGGGATCCGGCTTCAGGCCCGGCGAGAGGTTCGCGGCGGGTGAGAAGACCGACTTGTTGCGTTCCATCATGCGCAGGGCCGCCCCGGCGAGCTTGGGGTCGATGTAAGCGACCGCGTCGGCAAGATGTAGGCGTCGAGGCCGAGTAGAGCACGCACTGCTCGGCCACCTGGCCGCACAGGACGACTTGCTCGGCGTCGCCGCGGCCCAGCAGGTAGGTCAAGGCGTTTCGCAGAACGCCGAGTGATGAAATCCAGCAGGTCCGAGTGTTTGCCGGCGAGGGCCGCCTGGACGATCTTGCCGTGGTGGGAGCGCCGCTGGCCGAAGTTGCTGTTCACGGAGATCACGGATGACCCGTCGGTCCGCGCCCGGTGCAGGAGCGCGCGTATGCCAGGAAGACAGGTGCGCACGGACTCGACGAACGATCACGATGAGAGCCGTACGGGCCATGGTGATCGCTTCTCCCTGAACTCGGCGGCTGCCCGGACCCAGGCACGCCAACCCTGAGGGCACGCCGACGCACGCCGCCTTGGTCTCACCGGGGGGTGGGGGCGGAAGACCCTGCCCACCTGCCCACCGTGACCGCCGCCGGGAGCCCCTCAGCTCGACTTGTCCCGGCAGGTGTCTGTCGGTGAGTCGGCAGGGCGCGAACCGGACCGGTTCAGGTGCTGCGGAACCCAGGTGTGGTGTCGAAGGATCATGCGTGTCGAGGCGCGGGACGGTGTCAGCCGCATCGCCGTGTTCCGCAGGGTGACAGCCAGTGGATGGGAGAGCTGCTGGCCCATGCGCCCGGCTTGTCGAGCAGCCCGCGCGACGGCTTGGCTGCGCGGCCGGCGCTCGGCGTCGTAGCGGGCGAGCGCTGCCTCGACGGTGGGTCCGGTACTGAGGGCAGCGGCCAGGGTGACCGCGTCCTCCAGCGCCTGGCAGGCGCCCTGTCCGAGGTGGGGGGTCATCGCGTGTGCCGCGTCGCCGAGCAGCGCGATCCGTCCGACCCTGTACGAGGGGAGCGGTGTGCGGAGTTCGTTGACATCGTGGTGCAGAACGGCTTCGGGCCGGGTCGCGTCGAGCAGGGCGGGGATGGGGTCGTGCCAGGTGTCGAACCGACGGCGCAGTTCGGCCAGTGGGTCGGCGAATCGCGTTTCGGCAGGGAGGCTGAGGACGGCGTGCCACTCGGCCCGCCCGTCCAGGAAGGCGATGTGCCCGAACTCCGCGCCTCGGCCCCAGGTCAGCTCGAAGTCGGTGCGCAGGTCGACCGCGTGCTCGGTGATGGCGCGCAGCACCGTCGAGCCGCTGTAGCTCGGGCCGGGATGGTCCGGGAAGAGACTGCGGCGGACCTTGCTGCCGATACCGTCGGCCGCCACCACCAGATCCGCGTCCAGGACCGTGCCGCCGCAGCCGACTTGAACCGTTCCGGTGCCGACCTGCTCGACCGAGGTCGCCTCGGAGCCGATCAGCAGTGATTCGGCGGGCAGGGAGTCGCGAAGCAGTCGGTGCAGGGTGGAGCGAGGGATGCCCGTGATCGGCGTGCCCACCGCCTTCTCCAACACCATGCCGTCCATCCGGGCCAGCCAACCACCCCGGGGCGTGCGAGTTCCGCCGCTGTACTGGGCTCGCGATGCATTTCGCACCGCCTCCCCGACGCCGAGTTCGTCCAGTGCTCGCAGGCCGTTGGCGGCCAGTGAGATGCCCGCCCCCGCGTCCTCGAGCCCGGATGCGCGCTCGACCACTGTCACGTCCCACCCGATGCGGCGCAGGCCGATCGCGGCGGCAAGCCCGCCGATGCCCCCGCCGACCACCACTGCCGTGCTGCCCATGCCGAAGCCCCGATTCTTCTACAGATGTAGAAGAAGATCCTATCTGAAGCTCTACAGGTGTAGAAAGGGGTATGGCTTCAGATCGGCGCACCCTCCTCGCGGACTCGGCTATCGACGTACTCGCCGACGAGGGAATCCGCGGCCTGACCCACCGCGCAGTCGACCGCAAAGCCGCCATGCCGCCCGGCACCACCTCGGCCTACTACCGCACCCGAGCCGCACTGCTCACCGCACTGGTCACACGCCTGGTCCAACTCGACCAAGCGGAACTGCAAACGATGCCCGAGGAACTACCGCCCCTGCGCACCGTCGAGGACCTGGTGAACGGCATGGCACTGCTCACCCTGCAGCGACTCACCGGCGAGGGCCGCCGCCGCTCCCTCGCCCGCTACGCCTGCGCTGTCGAGAGCGTGCGCGACCCGGAGCTACGCGAGATCCTCCTGCCCCGCAAGAACGCCGGCCGCGAGGCCGTCCGGCTGTTCCTCGCCACGCACGGAGTAACGGACGTCGAGAGCCGCACTCACATCCTGCTGACCTGCATCGACGGACTGGTCTTCGACCGGCTGGTGAGCGGCGGCGGCGACGTACCGCGCGAGGCCCTCGAAGGACTGGTCGCCGCCGCCCTGCGTTAGGTTCCCGCTCGACGTCGACGAGAGCCACCACGATGGCATCCCGAGAGCGGTTCGCCATCAGCCGGCTCCAGTACCTCTACCTGCGTTCCGAGCCCGGCCACATGTCCTGCCAGGCCGTTCAGCGCCGGGCCCGTCAAAGGGGAACCCGGCCGGCGAGTCGTCCTAGTTCGAGGCCTGCGGCCACACGTACAAATTGCCGCTGACCGACACGTCCGTCGTTGCTCCTCCGCTCATGTGGTCGATCAGCGCCATGGCGACCGCGCCGTCGGTGGTCACCGCGCACACGGCGGCACCGACGGTGAAGCCTCGCTCCTTGGTGTCCCGCCGTTCGAACAGGGGCAGCGCGGCGAAGCCGGTGCCCGCAGCCGCCTTGCAGGCCTCGGCGGAGCGGGGAGCACCTGCCCGCAGGAGACCCACCCGGGTATTCGGTAGAGCCCGCAGCACGTAGTCCCCGATCCCCGTGCAGGTGTCCGGCCAGTACAGCAGTTCGGCGCCGCCAGGGTTCGCCACTGCCCCGTTGTCTTCCCGCTCGACGCGGCTATCGCCGGTGTCGAGGTCCACCAGCTGCTGCTCGTGCTGCGTGCACGGGGCGGGCGCCAGACCCCATGTCGCCTTGCGCGCCGGGCCGTGTCCGTCCGGGGGCGTGAGGTCGGTGCCGGCCGATGGTGTGGTGCTTCCGCTCGGGCCGGGAGTCGCAGTTGGGCCGGCGGTCAAGGTCGGGCTCGGAGCGGGAGGCGCTGGGTCCGTAGGGGGCGGTGTGGGGACGGCCGTCTGCGAACCGGTGGCGGGGGCTGCTCCGTCCTCGGCCAGGGCCATGACCGTGTCCCTGCCTGGCGAGGTGACGTGCTGGAGTCAGCGTGTTCGCTGCCGCGGTTCGTGCAGTGGGCACCGTTGGCCGCCGCCGGTCTGGCTGGGTGCCCAGGTGGCGAACTGCGGGCGCGGCGTGGTGGTCTGCTCGTTCATGCTGCTGCCTGCCTTTCTGCCGGTGCGGAGGCGTGGGTGCGGGCGGCGCGCCGCAGCTCGACGCCGCCGGCCCGCCAGGCGGCGGGGGCCGCCCGGTGGGGGTGGGTGCACAGGGTCCCGGAGAGGATGATCGGCCGGCGCCGCAGCGCGGTCGTACCGGCCCCGGCAGGGGCATGTTCGGCGTAGGTCTGCTGCCACGCGCTTTGGAACGCGATCAGGTCCTCGGGGAAGCGGAACGGTGGTCTCACGCCTCAAGCGAAACACCCGTTCGATCTATTCGATGAGTGTTCCACGCCGGTCATCGGCCGTACGTCTTGTACGAAGCGCGATACGTGTCACTTTTGCCGCCTGGACCGCACCACAGACCCCACGCCGACGGGCCGCCGCGTGCCACCCCGCCCCCCTCCCGGGCGACAGCGCCCCCGCGGACTTCGTGGCCGCCCGCCTCGCCTCAGCCCCCACCCGCTACCGCGCCGTCGCCACCCTCCGGGCCACCGCGGAACAGATCCGCACCCGGACCCGCGGCCTCGGCACCCGCGTACGCCCCGTCGACGCCACCACCTGCCGGGTCGACGCCTCGGACGACTCCCTTGCCTGCGGCGCCCAAACCCTGGCCGTACTCCCGGCCGTGTACACCCTGGACGCGGACGACGCGGTCCTGGCACACCTCAGGGCCGCCGCCCAGCGCCTCGTCCAGGCCGCCTCTGCGGACGGCGCTTCCTGTGGCGACTGGAAGGTAGGACACCTCAGGGGCGTCCCGCGGCGAGGCGGTGTTCGTGGACGCGCAGCTGCAGGGCGGCGAGGTCCAGCAGGGGAGTGGGCACCCCCAGCGTGCGGGCGCGGACGGTGAGGTCGGTCAGGACGTGGTCGGCCTCCGTCGGCGCTCCGGCGACGAGGTCGCGGTACAGGGACGGGGTGAGCGGGGAGCCGGGAGTCGTGAGGGTCGAGGTGGTGAAGGCGAGCTCGGCCGCGGTCAGCGGGTGGCCCGCGGCCTGCGCCACCGTCGCGGCTTCGGAGATCAGGGCCGCCCCCAGGGCGGACCCGCCCGGAACGGCGTTCACCTCCCCGACCGTGCCGCGCATCAGGCAGGTCAGGGAGACCAGGGTGGAGATGAAGACCCACTTGTGCCACATGGCCGCGAGGATGTCCTCGGTCGCGGGCGAGTCGATGCCGGCGCCGGCCAGGACAGTACGGATCGAGTCCACCCGGGCCGACGGCCGGGCGTCGAGCTCGCCCGTCAGGATGACCGCGGGCGGAGCCATGCGGAGGATGTCGCCGTCCTCGCTCAGCGTGGTGACCACCTTCGCGACCCCGCCCAGGACCGCTCCTTCCCCCAGGCGCGCGACGAGCGGGTCGAGGTGGGCGACCCCGTTGAGAAGGGGGACGACGGCGGTCCCGGGGCCGACGGCCGGTTCGATGTCCGCCAGGGCGGCGTGCAGGGCGGTCGCCTTCACGGAGAGCAGGACCAGGTCGTACGGTCCGCCCACGGAGTCGGCCGTCACCAGATCCGGTGTGAGGTGGAGTTCCTCCCCCTGCCCGGCCACGCGCAGGCCGCGGGCCGCGAGGGCCTTCGCGCGGGCGGGCCGGACCAGGAAGGTGACGTCCTGGCCCGCTGTCGCGAGCCGGGCGCCGAAGAAGCCGCCGACGGCGCCGGCGCCGACCGTGAGGATCCTCATGAGGGGTGCCTTTCGAGGGGAGGGGCCGGAGGCAGAGGTGATGCGGGAGCGGGGAGCAGCGAGCAGGGGAGCGAGGCCGTCGCGGGGGAGAGGGGCGCGGTCGGTCAGGTCCGGCCCGCACCGAGGGGGCTGTCCGCGACGGCGGTCCGCCGGGAGCGCGGGGCGTACCGGGAGACCGCCACCCCGGCCAGGCAGAGCACGCCGCCCAGAAGGGTCAGCCAGGCGGGCACCTCGCCCAGCAGGGCCCAGCTCAGCAACACGACGATGGCCGGGACGGCGTACGTGGTCGCGCCCAGCTTGCCGGCGGGCATGCGTGCCAGGGCGTAGGTCCAGGTGGTGAAGGCAAGGGCGGTCGGGACCACGCCCAGGTAGACCATGTTGAGGGTCGCGGACACCGGCGCCTCGGGAATCTCCGCGAGCAGCCTGCCCGTGAAGGGCAGGCAGGCCACGGCTCCGATCAGGCAGGCGTAGGTGGTGACCTGCAGTGGTGTGGCGTGGGAGAGCGCGGGCTTCTGGGCGATGACGCCCGTCGCGTAGGCCACTGCCGCGAGCAGGCACAGGACGACCCCGAGCACCGAGGTGGATCCACCCTCCCCGGACGACATGGACAGGCCCACGACCACCGCTCCGGCGAAGGAGACGGCCATGCCCACGAGCAGCCGCGGGGGCAGGGCCTCGCCGAGGAGGCGGGCCGCGAGGAGCGCCATGAGGATCGGCCCGGTGTTCACGAGCAGCGATGCCGTACCCGCGTCGACCAGGCGCTCGCCCCAGTTGAGCGCGATCGTGTAGCCGCAGAACCACACCACACCGGACACCACGATCCCGCGCCAGGCCTCGCGGGGCGGCAGCCCCTGGCGGCGTACCAGGACCAGGACGACCAGGACGAGCGAAGCGGCCAGCAGCCGTCCGAGGGCCAGGGCGCCGGGCGAGTACGCGGCCCCGGCGCTGCGGATGGAAACGAAGGCGGAGGCCCAGGCGAACACCGTGAAGGTGACGGCGCCGACCGTGAGGACGCCGGGCGGGATCGGACTCGAGCGGAACGTCATGACCCCCACCCTACGACCGCAACATTTCGGTGTCGACCGAATTAATGGCCTGGGTCAGCTCCACGCCTCCAGCGTGATCCCCAACAGCTCGCCGAAGGCCCGCTCCCCGGCATCGGTCACCTCGAGGGCCCGCCCGCCGCCCGCCGGGCGCACCACCCATTTCTCCTCCGACGCCCGCGCGCACAGGCGCGCCCCGGCGAGGCCGCCCAGGTGGCGGCGCCGCTCGGTCCAGTCCAGGCAGGAACTCGCCAGCCGCCTGCGCCCTTCGCCGGCGAGGCTGATGCCCGTCTCGGCGCACCAGAGCCGGCCGGCCTCCGTCAGTTCGAACACGTCCTCCGTGCGCAGCAGCCCGCGCCGCGCCATCGCGTCGGTCACGGCCATGCCGAGCCGTCCGGCGAAGTGGTCGTAGCAGGTCCGGGCGCGGGCCAGCGGGTCCGGTGCGGCGACCACCGGCACGGCGTGCGCCGCGTCCCGGTCCGGAATCGCGTGCGAGGCGAGCTCGTCGACCAGGCGCGCGGTCGCCCCGTCGGCGATGCGCACGTAGCTGTGGCGGCCCTGACGCTCGGTCACGCAGATCCCCGCGTCGAGCAGCCGGGTCAGGTGGCCGCTGATGGTGGAGGGTGCCACCGAGGTGATCCTGGCCAGTTCGCCCGCGGTCCAGGCGCGCCCCTCGAGCAGCGTCATGCAGATCGCGGCCCGCGTTTCGTCGGCCAGGGCGGCGGCGAAGGCGGCCAGGAGGGCCGCGGGGGCCGGTCCGCCCACGGACGCCGACCCGGGATGCATCTCGTTCATACGTCCAGGATGCCCCATGATTTCGGTAAACAGCGAATAATCCGTAGGGACTGCGGGCGCGCATCCACCACCACCGCCGACAGGGCGGGGCAGGGCAGGGCAGGGCCGTGGAGGCCCTCTGTCGCGACCGGGGCGTCCCCGGCCACACTGGGTGCCCCGGGGCGAAACGCCCCGTCAAGGGGAGGCGGTGGGGCGTTGTCGTCGGATGACCCTACGGAGCAGCAGGCTCCGGTCGTACGGCCAGAGGTGTGGGAGACATACGGGCCGGCCGACCTCAGCGCCGTTCCGGTATTCGCCGGAGGGTTCATCAACTTCGGCTACTGGAAGGCAGTCGATCTCGAACGGCCGCTGTCGCAGGACGACAGGATCCGCAGCGCGCAGGACCTCTACCGGCACGTCCTCGACGCGGCGGCCCCCGGGGGCGGCCGGGTCGTGGAGATCGGCTGCGGTCTCGGCCGCGGGTGTGCGCTCGCACTTGAGGAGTACGCTCCCGCCGCCGTCACCGGCGTGGACATCCATCCCCAGCAGCTCCAGCGGGCCCGTGCAGCCCACTCCCCGCTCCTCGAATCACGGCCGGACCGGCTGCGCTTCGTGCTCGGGGCCGCGGAGAACCTGCCGTTCGGCGACGCGGAGTTCGACTGCCTCTACAGCGTCGAGGCCGCCCAGCACTTCCCGGACCTGTCCGCGTTCGCCCGGGAGACCGCAAGGGTCCTGCGCCCCGGCGGGCGGGTCGCGGTCACCAGCTTCTTCAGCGTGGAGGGGGCGCCCGAGCCCGCGGAACGACTCGCGGCGCTGCTCGAGTCCTTCGCCGGCGGCCTGGACATCGCCCGGCCCGTGTCCCGGCTCGCCGATGCCCTCGCCGAAGCCGGTTTCGCCGACGTCCGGGTGTCCTCGATCGGCCCGCAGGTCTGGCCGGGCCTGGACCGCTGGCTCGCCCGCCTCCTGGCGCCGGGCACCTGGCCGCGGAACTTCCTGGCCGCCTGGGAGCAGCAGATCCTGGACTACTACCTCGTGACCGCCGCCCGCCCCTGTCAGTGACCCCGCCTATTCTTCCGGCATGTCAGTGAACATCGATCTTGCTTTTACCGTCACCGGGGTCGCCGACGAGCCGCAGGCCTGGGAGATCGTCCGCGCCCTGCAGGAGCTGATGCACGAGGAGGACATCGCCAACCAGGTCACCATCGGCGTGGCCGTGGACGACGACGGCTCGCACTTCGTCTCCGGCGACTCCGACTTCCCGCTCGGCATCTCCCGCTTCTACCTGTGGCAGCCGCACTTCGAGCGGGTCTTCGGGTCCACGGTCGCCGCGGTGGCGGCGGGAGCCGCACCGGAGATCCGCTGGGGTTACCCCGACGAGGAGTACTGAGAGGTACGCCCTCAGCCGGGCGGCAGCGGGGGAGCCGGCGGCAGCGTCCAGCGGATCGCCCGGGTCACGGCGTGGCCACCGGCGCGCGCCGCGAAGGACGGTATCCGGGCGGCCGCGGGCACCTCGTCGGCCACGGCCGCCCTCGCCCACGGCGGCAGCAGATCCACCGCTGCCGCCGCCAGCAGCGCGTACGGCAACCGGGCGGCACCCGGCAGCGGGGGGTCCGTCAGCAGGAACCGCGCGGTGTCCCGGGAGGCGGCCGTCGGCCGCAGACCGGGGCGGTAGCGCGCCATCCGCAGAGCCAGCTCGTGCACGTTCTCCGGCGGCCGGTCCGCACCCAGGGCGCGGGCGACGCGCGCCGTGTCGACGAGGTACGCATCGCAGCCCGCGGGGTCCAACGGGCGCCTGCCGTACCGTTGGTGGGCCCGCAGGAAGCAGTCCACCTCGGCGATGTGCACCCAGGTCAGCAGCTCCGGGTCATCGGCCCGGTACGGCACGCCGTCGGCGGTCCGGCCCCGGACGCGTGCGTGCACCTCCCGTACGCGGGCCACGGCTGTCTCGGCGTCGGCGCTGGTGCCGAAGGTGGTCACCGCCAGGAAGGTACTGGTCCGGTTCAGCCGCCCCCACGGGTCGCCCCGGTACCCCGAGTGCGCGGCCACGGCGGCCATCGCGAGGGGGTGCAGGGACTGGAGCAGCAGGGCTGCCAGCCCGCCGACGAACATCGACGCGTCCCCGTGCACCCGCCGCACCGGCCGCTCCGGAGCGAACCACCGAGGTCCGGGCGTCGTGTGGATCCGCGCCCTGTTCCGCGGCCCGTCCGGCCCGGCGACGCGCAGGAACACCGCATCACCGGCCTGCCGCCTGATCCGCTGGACCGCCGTCGTCGCCCTGTCCATGCGCCCAGTATGTGCTGCGGTTGGTTCGACGTACCGCCGTACGACCACCACGGCGCCTGCGCCGGGGGGAAAACCGAGGACGGCGGCCGCGCCGCACCGCAGGCGCCGGGCCACGCGTCCGGCCTGCGTCTTCGGCCCGATCCGGACTCTCCCCGCCATACCCCGGCGGCGGTCCGGGGCGCGCGGCTACGCTCCGAAGATGGAACGCGCAGAGGTACTCAAGCGAGTCATCGGCATCCTCACCGACGCCCAGGACATCCGCCGGGCCGCCGAGGCGGGGCAGTACGGCGAGGCGGGGGTGAACGGCGCGGCAGGGGAGGACGGCGACGGCCCGGAGCCGGCGGCCGGTGTGGCCACACTGCTCCTGAACGAAATGCTGCCGTCGATCAGGGTGCCGGCCGACGCGTCCCCGCAGGAGGTGGCGTCCCTGGTGGCGGAGGCGCTCGGACCGGCCCTGCACACGATGGTCTCCGGCTTCAGCCTGGCCTTCACCAGCCTCGCGATGGTGCACGACAGCGGGCGGACGGACGTCTCCTCGATCGAGGTCCTGCAGGAGCTCGCCCTGGAAATCGAGGCAGGGACCTACGACGAGGGCCCGTAGGACCTCGCCGCAGCTCCCTGCCCCGCCCTGCACCGGCGCCGTACGGCAGGAGTCGTTACTCCGCGTCGTCGTCGCCCGTACGGGTCATCTTCCGCTCCTGCAGCTGCCTCAGTTCCTCCGGGCTCTTGCCGCTGACCCGCTTGCTGGCCTCCGGGTGCACCGGGTCCGGGCCGGGGTGTTCCTGCGCCTGCTCCTCACGGCCCTTACCCGGCTTCTGACGCTTGCTCTCCATACCGCTCATGGCTGCCGCTCCCTCGCAGATCTCTCATGGACAGGGAATCCGGACACCCTCCGCTTACCCGCGAACGGCCCGGTCACCCTCCTCGCAGACCCATCCTGAAGCGATCGGACCCCGGCGGCCACGCGATGAGTCATCCGGCCCAGCAACGGGAAGGCGCCCCGCATGCCGGAAACGATCAGCAGCCTCGCCACCCGTGTCGCACGCAGCCGCCGCGAGCCGGTCGCCGTCCAGGCTCTGCGTTCCACCGCAGCGGCCGTGATCAGCTACGTCGTCGCCCTCCGCCTGAGCAGTGAGCCTATTCCGCTGACCGCCCCGCTGACCGCGCTGCTCGTCGTCCAGGTCACCCTGTACTCCACGCTGACCACCAGCATCCGCCGGGTGAACTCGGTGGTCGTCGGCGTACTGATCGCGATCGGCTTCAGCGCGCTGGTGGGTCTGACCTGGTGGAGCCTCGGACTGCTGATCCTGGCCTCCCTGGTCGTCGGGCACCTGGTGCGCGTCGACGAGTTCGTCCCCGAAGTCGCGATCAGTGCCATGCTCGTCCTCGGAGTCACCCAGGTCACGGACACCGCCTGGGACCGCGTCCTGGAAACGATCATCGGCGCGGTGGTCGGTCTGCTGGTCAACCTGCTCCTGGCACCACCCCTCTGGGTCGGCCCCGCGGGCGCCGCGATCACCGACCTCGCCCGGCGCATGAGCCGACTGCTCGACCACCTCGGTGAGGACCCCTCAGGACCGACCAGGGTCGAACAGGCCGCCGCCCGCCTGCACGAGGCACGCCGCCTCGACAACGACATCGCCCAGGTCGACGCCGCCCTCCGGCAGGCCGAGGACAGCCTCAGGCTCAATCCGCGGGTGAAGGAGGGGCTGCTCTTCCGGCTGGTGCTGCGCACCGGACTGGACACCCTGGAGATCTGCGCGGTGGTGCTCCGCGTGGCCTGCCGGACCCTGACCGACCTGGCCAGGGCGCGCCCCGACGGTCCGCTCTTCGATCCCGGGACCGCGGCCGCGCTCCAGCAGGTGCTGCGCCACACGGCCGTCGCGGTGGAGAGCTTCGCCCAGCTGATCACCGCGCAGGTCAGCGCCAACGCGGAAGAGGCGGAGGCCCGCCTGACGGGGGAGCTCGCCGTCGCCAGGGCGCACCGCGACCGGCTCGCCGTCCTGCTGCTGGCCTCCGCCCGCGAGGATCCGGCGCACTGGCAGCTGCGCGGCGCGCTGCTCAGCGAGATCGACCGGGTCCTCGACGAGCTGGGCGTCGACAAACGCTCCCAGCGCCTGCTCGAAGAACTCGACCAGCACACCCGTACCCGGCACAGGCGCTGGATGCCGCAGAAATGGCGCCGGAGGCAGGGCGCGTGAGCGAAGGTGGGGGACATGGTGCATGTACTGGGCAGCAGGATCCTGCTGCGCCCCACGGACCCGGAACGCTCGCGCGCCTTCTACGGAGACACCCTGGGTCTCGCCGTCCACCGCGAGTTCGGCACCGGCCCCGAGCGCGGCACGGTCTACTTCCTCGGCGGTGGCTTCCTCGAGGTGTCGGGTCGCGCGGCGGAACCGCCCGTGCCGGGGCTGCGGCTGTGGCTCCAGGTCGGGGACGTACAGGCGGCGTACGAGGAACTGCGCGGCCGCGGCGCGGAGGTGCTGCGGCCTCCGCAACGCGAACCCTGGGGCCTGATCGAGATGTGGATCGCCGACCCCGACGGCGTGCGGATCGCGGTGGTGGAGGTGCCGGCGGACCACCCGCTGCGCTTTCGTCCCTGACCAGGGCCCGGTCCGCCCGGACGCCCTCTAGCGGGCGCTGCCGAGGTCGCGGTCGGATTCGGAGCCCTCGAGCAGCAGGGTGGTCTCCTCGATCCGGCGGAACCGGCCGTCGGGCGCGAACTCGCCGAACAGGTAGACCTCCATGTGGACCGTCGAGCCGTCCGTCTTCGTGATGTGGACGGTGTGCCGGTCCGCGTACGCACTGCCCTCGCACACCTCGTCGTGGACCTCGATGCGACCGTCGGCGACGACGGTGCGCAGGTGGGTGATGTGTTCGATGAACTCCGCCCGGTCGGCCCACTGCCCGTCCGTGCGCTGGCGGTAGTCCGGGGCGAAGTGGCGGTCGGCGGCCTCCTCCACGGTGATGTCGCGGTTGAAGACCAGGTCGGTGAGGGCGGCCGTGATGTCGGTGAGAGTCATGGGACTGGACTGCCTTTCGGGAAAGGGACGCGACGCGGGAGTGATGCGTGCGTCGCGCACGCACTTCCCTCACGGTAACAGCGATGCGTGCGCTGCGCACGCTATTCTTTTCGTGTGGACAACGAGATCGGGCACGAGATCGCAGACGCGCTGGGCATCCTGCTCAAGCGCACGACCCGCACGCACCTGCACCAGCGCCTCACGGACGGCATGGGCGAAGCCGTGGACGAACTGACCTATCCCGTACTCAGCGCCCTGGCCCGGAGCGGCCCCCGCAGTGCGGCCGACCTGGCGCACGACGCAGGGGTCGACCGCTCGGGCGTCACCCGTCGAGCCTCCCGCCTGGAGGCCGCCGGCCTCGTCCGCCGCGAGCCGGACCCCGGCGACCGGCGCGCACACCTCCTCGTCCTCACCGAGGAGGGCAGGCGCGTCGTGGCGGAGCTGCGGGCACGCCTGGCCGCCCACATCACGACGAGCCTGTCCTCGTGGCCCCCGGGCGAGGCCGAGGCATTCGCCCGCCAGCTCCGCCGGTTCACGACCGAAGGCCCCTTCGCCTGAGGCCCGTTGCGGGACGGGCCGGGACCCCCGGCCATTGATGCGTGTGGCCGACCATGATGGGTGTGGGAGTCCTCGGGCCGCCGGACACCCGGGTCGGCGGCAAGCCGGTGCCGGTCGGACGGCGACAGCAGCGGACCGTGCCGGGAATCCTCCCCGCGGCCAGGGCGCGCAGCGTCCCCATCGACCGCCTCGTCGAGGCGCTCCGGGCGGAGGAACCGCCTGCCGGGCCCCGTACGTGGGGGCGACCCTGCCGAGCGGTGCGTACTACCGGAACCTCCTGCCGTCCGGCTCGGCGAGGAGGAACTGGTCACCGGAGCACGCGTCTTCGACCTCGGCGGACCCGAGGGGGCCTCTTCGCCGCGGAGTCCGGGCTCGAGATCCGGGACCCCGCCGCGGGGGCCCGTCCCGGGACGCTCGCCGTCGGCCGCCGATCCGGCGCCGGTGGAGGGAGGGCCGCCGACCCTCCAGGGCCCTGAAGCCCGTCACCGGTATCGGTCTCCACCCGGACCACGCTTGGGCGAAGCCTGCCGAAGCGTGCCCTGTCCGCTCGCCGGGCCGGTCAGCCGTGCGCCGCGGACAGGAGGACATCCACGAGCCGGTCCGCGGCGTCCGGCCTTCCGTACGCCCTTGCCCGCTCCGCCATCGCCGACCGCCGCACGGGGTCGGTCAGCAGCGGGCCGAGGGCGTCCCCGAGGGTCTGCGCCGTGACCTCGCCGAGCAGCGCGACCGCCGCTCCCGCGTCGGCCAGGTGCTGGGCGTTGTGCGCCTGCTCGTTCCCCGCCGAACTGGCCAGCGGTACGAACACGGCCGGCTTGCCCAGCGCCGTCAGCTCGGCCAGCGTGCCCGCCCCGCTCCGGGACACGACGACATCGGCCAGCGCGAGGACGTCCGGCAGCTCCGGACCGACGAACCCGGTGAGGTGGTAGCGGCGGGCGAGGGCCGGGTCCAGGCCCATGGCGTGGCGCTTCAGCTCCTCGACATTGGCCGGACCGCACTGGTGGACCACGTTCGCGTGGCTCAGCAGCCAGGGCAGCAGATCCCGGACGACACCGTTGATCTGCTGCGCACCCTGCGCCCCGCCGGTGACGTAGACCGTCGGCAGCCTCCGGTCGAAGCCGTGCAGGGCCAGGGCCTCAACGGCCTTGTCCGGGTGGCCGGTCAGCACCTCCGGCCGCACCGGGTTCCCCGTGACGACCGCCCGGTCGCGTACGTCGGCCGGCAGCAGCGCCAGCGACGACTCGGAGGACACGGCGATCCGCGTCGCCGAACCCGCCAGCTTCCGGTTGGCCAGACCCAGCCGGACCGTCTGTTCGTGCAGGACCAGCGGACGCCGGCACAGCCGCGCGGCCAGCCCGGCCGGCACCGCGACGTACCCGCCCGTCGCCAGCACGACATCCGGCTCGAACTCGGAGACGATCGCCCGTGCCTGCGCCACCCCGAGCGGCACCCGCGCCATGTCCTTCACGTTCGCGGCCGACAGCATCTTGAGGGGATTCGACGAGCGGCGGATCTTCCCCGTCGTCACCGTCCGGAACGCGATGCCCTCCGCCGGGGCGACACGCGCCTCCAGCCCGTCCGCCGTACCGATCCACAGGACGTCCAGCCTGCCGCCGGTCGCCGCGAGCCTGCCCTGCAGGGTACGGATCGCCGTCAGGGCCGGGTAAGTGTGACCACCGGTTCCTCCGCCCGTCACGAGCAGCCGGAAGGAACCAGGGAGCGAGGAAGTGTCCATCCGGGCACCCTACTGTCCGGGCCGCGCGAAGGCGGCGGGGGAGTGCCCCGGACCGGCCGTGAACAGGGCCCGGCGGTGTCGGCCCGGGCCCGGCGGGCGGAGATTCTCGACCGCGGCGCCGGTCGAGGAGCCGGTCGTGGCGGGCGTCCGTCAGCGCGGCCCGTCAGGTGTGGCTCGGAGTCGGCCCGGACCCGGACCCGGACCCGGGCTCCGGCTCCGGCTCGGGAGGAGGAGTCGGCGCGCGGCGGGGGAGGAGCAGTGGGGACGCCAGCAGGAGCAGGCCGGCCAGACCGATGGCCGTTCGCGGGCCGAGCAGGCTGCCCAGTACGCCCCAGACGGCCGTCAGGAGTGCGGTCGAGGCCTTGGCCGTCACCGCCCAGGCGGACAGCGTTCGGGCGACCCGGTCGGTCGTGGTGCGTTCGAGGCGGTAGGTGGCGCAGACGGGATTGAAGACCCCGCAGCAGAGGATGAGCCCGAGCTCGACGCCCACCACCAGGAACAACCCTGCGGTCCCCGGCCCCAGGAAGACCAGGCCGACGGGCCACACCGCGCGCAGCGTCCCGGCCACGGCCAGGACCCGGTGCTGACCGAAGCGCGTGACGAGCGGTCGGGCCAGCCGCGAACCGAGCAGTCCGCCGATCGAGGGCGCGGCGAAGGCGAGGCCGTACTGCCACGGTGCGAACCCGAGCGGGCCCAGCATCAGGAAGGCCAGCATCGGCTGGGTGGCCATCACCAGGCCGTTGAACAGGGCGGTATTGAGGAACAGCGGACGCAGCGTCGCGTCCGCGAGGATGTACCGCCAACCGTCGAGCAGGTCGCCGGCCCGCAGCCGCGCGGCCTCTCGGCGCCCGGGCCGCGGCTCGTCCCTGCCCATCGCACGGATGCCCAGAGCCGAGAGCAGATGGCTGACCGCATCGGCCACCACCGTCACCACCGGACCCAGGAGGGCGATCGCCGCGCCGCCCAGAGGCGGTCCGATGATCGTGGTCGTCCAGGCCGTCGACTCGAACCGGGCGTTCGCGACGAGCAGGTCCTCGGCCGGCAACAGCGTCTTGAGGTAGGCACCGGAGGCGGCGCGGAAGGTGATGTCGGCCGCCGCAACGACGACCGAGACCAGCAGGAGCTGCAGGAAGGTGAGCACGCCGAGCGCGAACGCGGTGGGGACCGTCAGCAGCGCCGCGAACCGCACCAGGTCCATCGTGATCAGCACCGGCCGCTTGCGTCGGAACTCCGCCCACGGACCGAGCGGCACCGCCACGACCGCGCCCACCGCGGCCCCCACCGTGGACAGCGCGGCGACCTCGCCAGGTCCCGCCTGCAGCACCTGTACGGCGATCAGCGGGAACGCGCCGAAGGCGAGCCACGTGCCGAGCGCGCTGGTTCCGTACGCTCCCCAGAGCCATCCGAACCGCCGCCCCAGCCGGTGTCCGCTCCTCATGCCCGCTGCCCCCTCGCCACTCACCTGTACAACCGATCCGCGACCGGAAGCATCAAAGCGAGCAGCACACCCGGGGATCAAACAACCGCAGGGCCACCCAGCCACAACCAATGGTTGTGCTCGTAGGCTCTCGGCATGGACCTCGATACCGTTCGGACCTTCGTCGCCGCCGCCGACGCGGGGCAGTTCCAGGAGGCCGCCGCCGAGCTGGCGGTCACCCAGCAGGCCGTCTCCAAGCGCATCGCCGCGCTGGAGCGCAAGCTCGGCGTACGGCTGTTCACGCGTACCGCGCGCGGCGCCGGGCTCACCATCGACGGGCAGGCGTTCCTGCCCCACGCGCGCGAGCTGCTGCGCGTTGCCGAGCGCGCGGTCGCGTCCGTGCGCCCCGGTCGCCGGCCGCTGCGCGTCGACGTGATCGCCTCGCGCGTCGCGCCGTCGGGCCTGATGCGCGAGTTCCATCGCACGCACCCCGAGATCGAGCTCGACGTGCTGATGCTGTTCGACATCGAGACAGCCGTCGCCGCCCTCCGGTCCGGTGCGATCGACGCATCCTTCCGCGCCGTCGCCGTGCCCGGCCGGCCCCTTCCCGAGGACATCGAGTCCGTCCGGGTGCTCGACGAGCCGCTCCAGCTCCTCACCGGCCCCGGCCACGCGCTGGCGGGCGCCCGGTCGGTGTCCCTCGCCCGGCTCGCCGGGCACCGCATCTGGATGCCCGGCGTCGTCCCCGGTACCGAGTGGGCCGCCTACTACGACGACCTCGTCGCCGAGTTCGGCCTCACCATCGAGGCGACCGGCCCCAACTTCGGCTCCGACGCACTCCTCGACACCATCGCCGACACCCCGGCCCTGGCCACCTTCATGGGCGCGCAGACCCGCCTCGTGTGGCCCGCCGGCCACGGCCTGCGCCGCATCCCGGTGGCCGATCCGACGCCCGTCTACCCGCACTCGCTCCTGTGGCACCGCGACAACCCCCACCCGGCGCTGACCACTCTCCGCGCCCACCTCGCCGCCGCAGCGCCCGGCGGCCACGACGCCACCGGGACCTGGACACCGGGCTGGGTGACTCCGCGCTGAACCGTCCGCTCCGAACTGCTCGGGCGATTCAGCGCCGGTCTGCCGTAAAGAGTCCACCGGCCGCCCCGGGGCCGAACCGGTTCCCGGTCGCACACACGTGCGTGACCTGCGTTAGTCTCTCGGGGCGCGGAAGCGGAACGCACATGCAGACGGGGGAGCAGTGGTCTATTCGGAGCGCTGGCAGGAGCTGTTCGGACCGATCGACGGCGGGCCTGCGATGAGGCTCGCTTCGGCGGCACCCGACCCCGGCGGCGGCGGGGGCGGGACCGGAAACCTCCAGCACAGCAACGGCCCCTGGACCAGCGCCTCCGGCACCGCCGGCGACCTGCGCACCAATACGGAGACGAGCCGGTCGGCGCTGGGCCCCGGCCACGAGGGCATCGAGGCGGGAGCCGCCGGCCTCAGCTCCGTCGCCGCCCTCAAGAGCGTGCTGACGTCCTGGGAGGAACGCCTCCAGGCAGTGCGGGACGAGTGCGAACACCTCAAGGGAAGCCTGCTGACGGTCGCCAAGGAGATGGGCGAGACCGACAACGCCACCGGCGCATCCTTCAAGGGCGTCGACGGCGCCGCCAAGGCGGACGAGAAGCGATGACCGGAACCCTCACCTGGCAGCAGCTGCGCGATCTCAAGACCTCCGAGTTCACGGAGGCGGGCGACAAGTGGCACGAGGTCGCGGGCCGCTCGGACTCCGACCGCGTACTTGTCGACCGCGCGATGTCCGCGAAGCTCCGCGAGACCCAGAAGAGCGAGTCGGCGGAGGCGGCCCTCGGCCGGCTCCAGCGCCTCAGCCGCAACTTCCAGTACCTGCACACCGAGTGCGGGCTCGTCCGCACGGCACTCAACGGCCTCGCCGGCGATCTCGCCGAGCCTCAGAACCAGTTGAAGCAGGCCCTCGCCGACGCCGCCGCCCTGAACTTCACCGTCCACGAGGACGGTTCCGTCAGCTACCCGGCCACCGAGGTCCAGGACCTGACCGGGGCGAAGAAGGAGGCCCCGGGCAGCAAGGTCCAGGGCAGCTCCCGCCTCCCGCTGGAACCGCCCGGCCTCGGCTCGCAGGGCCAGTCGCCGCTGTACCCCGGCTATTCGGGATTCAAGCCGCTGAACCCGAACGCGGCGAAGGCCCAGGACGTGGCCGACCGCGTCGCCCGGGCCGTACGGTCCGCGCGGGAGATAGACGCCCGGTACGCGAAGACCCTCAGTGGTCTGAAGGCGGAGAAGGGCCTCGACGTCACCGAGGCCACGCTGAAGGACGTCTTCCAGGACACCTCCGACGTCCGCTCCACCGCAGGCAAGTACCTCGGCGAAGGCGTCCCGGAGGACAAGAGCCCCGCCGACCGCAAGAAGTGGTGGGACGGCCTGACCGACGAACAGCGCCAGGAGTACCTCGAGATCGCCCCCGACCTGATCGGCGGCCTGGACGGCATCCCGGCGGTCTCCCGCGACGAGGCGAACCGCAACCACCTGCCGGTCCTCATCGACGACCTGACGCGCCGGGGCGGCGACGACGCGGAGACCAAACTCAACGCCCTCCGCATGATCCAGGACAAACTGAAGGAGCCGAGCGTCCCGCCCATGTTCCTCCTGGGCATCGGAGACGAGGGCAACGGACGCGCCATCGTCTCGTACGGCAACCCCGACACCTCCAAGAACGTCTCGGCGTACGTCCCCGGTCTCGCCACCAAGCTCGACGACGAGTTCGTCAAGGACACGATGAAGCGGGCCCAGGACACGGCCTTGGGCGCCCAGCGCCTTGACCCGTCCAGCGCCTCGATCATCTGGCTCGGCTACGACGCCCCGCAGAACGTGGACGTGATGTCGAAGGGCGATGCACAGCGGGGAGCCCCGGCCTACAACCAGTTCATGGCAGGTCTCTCGGCAACGAACGAGAACGCGGACCCGCACGTGACGGCGATCGGGCACTCCTACGGCTCGCTCACCGTGGGCACGGCCGCCCAGCAGTCCGGCGGGATCCCGGGAGTCGACGATGTGATCCTGGTCGGCAGCCCCGGCGTGGACGCGCAGAAGGCGACGGAGCTCGGCGTGGGCAAGGAGCATGTGTTCGTCGGCGCCGCCGACAACGACCCGGTCACCCATCTGCCCACGAAGGACGAGGCGGCGCTCGGCTGGATACTGGGAGGCCCGGTGGGGGTTCGGGTCGGACGCGACCTCTTCGACATCGACAACGACGACTTGTACTTCGGCAAGGACCCGGCGAGCGAGGCCTTCGGAGCACAGCGCTTCCTGGTCGACGACGGGCCCAGGATGATCCGCGATGTCGGACTGTTCGACGCCCACTCCCAGTACTTCACGCCGGACAAGGACATGACGTCGGCGAACAACATCGCCCGGATCGTCGCCGGACACCCTGAGAAAATCGTGAGGGAAGAATACCGATGAAGCGCATCACCCGGACCATTCGTCTGACCTGTGCGGTGGCCGTGGCCGGCGCGCTGCTCGCCGGGTGCGGGCTGTCGGGCGGCACGAAGGACGGACGAGGGGCAGTGGCAGGCATGGACATGCAGGGAGCGGCGGAGCGCGCCGACGCGATGTTCTACGGGACGGTCGGGGCGATCAAGCCGGAGATCGAATGGGTCCACCACACGACGACGACCGGCAGCTGCGACGTGACGCGCTACTGGACCGTGATGACGGTCGTCTCCCCTCAGCGCCGCGGCAACTTCCTCGGTGTGGTGGAGAATTTCTGGAAGGCGAACGGCTACCGGATCAACACGGTGAATCCGGACAAGGAGATGCCTGAGATCATTGCCACGTCCCCGGACGGCTTCGGCATCAGTGTCCTCTTCGGATACAAGGGGCAGGCCTTCTTCGAGGTCACCAGCCCCTGTGTCGGCGAGTCGAAGGTGGCGGCGCCCACGAAGGTGGCGACCGGCCCCACGTACGAAGGCGGAGCCGCCATCCCCACCCCCAACGTGCACTCCGACTTCTGGTCCGCCGAAACCCCGGCCCCGGGCCCTGCCCCCTCGTCCTGACCGCAGGCGCTCCGTTCACGTCTCAGGACGGACAGCAGGCGGGCACTTCGAGTGCGGACGACGGTCGTCGCAGCGAGCAGATCATCGCGACGGGCCGTCGCCGCCGCTGAACCCGTCAGCCGCTGCGCCGGTCCTCGACCTGAACCCGCAGGTGCGGCCAGGCCGTGGCCAGGCGCGAGAGGTCGTCGGCCGCCAGCACGGTCACCGATCCCAATGACCCGTCCGGCCTGAAACGGACCAGCGTTCCGGTCGTGCCGTCGACCTCGACGGGCTCAAGATCGGTGACGGGGACGCCGTGTTCGTAGCGCTGGGTCCAGGCCCCGTTGAAGCGCCGGTTGGTATGGGCGAGCCACTCGCTGAGCGCCGCCACCACGGACATGCCGCGCCGAGGATGCCCGTCGGGCAGCACCTCGACCCGAGGGAAATCGAAGAACCGGAGATCCTTCGTCGCCATGACCGGCTTCTTCACGCTCCGGCCGTGCTCGTCGACGCGGGTGTCCGTGCCCCGTCCGTCATCCCGTACCGACAGGGAACCGTCGGGATGGAGAACGACGACGCAGTGTCCCCCGCCCGTGCTTGACGCTTCGTCGGCCGCATAGGCAAGTACCTCAAGGACGAGGTGCCAAGGTCCGTCCGGAGCGAACTCCGCGGGACTCCGCCGGATGTGTGCCAGATGATCCTGATCAACCATCCCGGACCAGTCATGCGTGGTGTTGGCCCAGGAAGCCCTCGATACGTCCATCGGGCAAGTATCGCGCCCGCCCGTTGCCGACATTCCTGAGGGCCGCCATGCCATCCCCCGGCCCGAGCGCAGACATTGGTGAGAGCACCTCGTTCGGAGGACGGCGGTGAGCCGCATGAGTGACAGATCGTCGGGACGGCGGATGGCGGCGGCCGATCTCAGGAAGGGAAAGGGGTGTGAGCCCATGTGGTGAGGGAGGTGCGCGTGTCCGCAACTGAAGGCGTCCTCGGGTCCGGTCGCCTGCCCGGGCCCAACCGGAGCAACGACGACAACAGCGCCCACGAGGTCGCGCGATGAAGCGCGAAGCCGAGCAGTCGATCACCCCACAGACGTTGCGCTTCTACGACGGTGGCGTCGACGCCGACGAAGGGCAAGCGGAAGTCTCGCCCGAGCCGGGCTCCAATGCCCGGATCGAGCTGGTCCGGCACACCGATGGCGGCAGCGAACAATTCGAGATGCGGCGCCGCATCGCCTACGACGACCGGCAGCTCGGCGAGCTGCTGGTGCCCCGGAGGACCCGCACCTTCCGCAGCGATCTGACCTCCGTGCCCGCGCTCTTCACCTGGCTCGTGCCGAAGACCGGGGAACATCTTCCTGCCACGTTGCTGCACGACGGTCTGATCCACCCACCGGGCGATCAGACGTACACCTCCACCAGAGGCCACGTCGTGCGGCGTGTGGAGGCCGACCGAGTATTGCGCGACGCGATGGCGGACGCCGGCACCGCGCTGATCCGGCGGTGGCTGATCTGGTCGGCCGTGGCGACGGCGACGATGCTCGACGGCAGGGGAACGGGCTGGTCGACAGGGCGCAAGTGGTACTACCGAGTGACTGCGGCCGGAACCCTCTTGCTGATCTTCGCGCTCGGCGTCTACGCGTTCTTCGACCTCTTCGACGGGATCACCGGTGGCGCGACGCTGCCGTGGATGGGCGACCGGCCGTGGTTCGTCGAGATCGTCGGCGGGCTGTCGGGCGCGGTCGTGATCCCGCTCGTGCTCGCGCTCGTGTTCTGGGGACGCTTCCGGATCGCCGGAGCGGTCGTGGGGGTGAGCCTGGCCGTGCTGCTCCCCGCCACGGTCGCGCTGCTCGTCCCCACCGTCATCTACCAGTTCCTGGAATTTGCGGCGAAGGCCCCGAGGATGGCACTCGCGCTGGCGGGCGTCCTGGTGACAGGGGCGCTGGCGGTGCTCTGCGTATTCTCCGGCGCGGCGCTCTTCCAACGATGAGGCCAGGCCACCATCAAGGCGTCGGTGCCCTGGGTAAAGGTGAGGTCTGCCCCGTGCATCGATGGGCCGGCTCCAGTGCGGACGGCCTTGCTGCCCGTCGTCCTGGGCTGCTTAAGAGCAGATCAACTGAACCTTAAGGCCGTCTTTGGCCTCCGCGCCCGGCGCGTCGATCAGGACTGCCGGTGTGAGCGCAGCGCACGCGTGCCCCGCGTGCGTCCCGACTGTGACCTGCTTCTTTGACGGCGGTCCATGAATTGCGAGCCTCCCGTGATGCGCCCATGCAGCACCTCAAACCTCCTCGCGGCGGGATTTGTAATGCGACGACAAGGAATGAACTCGCCTGTGACGCCGGGCGTATCCAGGACGAGGGGGACAACGTCCATCGGATCGAGGAGTGTCAGTGTCCAGAAAACGGACTATGAGTCTCAAGAAGAAGCTCGTGCTCTCTGTCGTGGCCGGAGCCCTGGTGGCCGGAGGGGTCGTCGTCACAGTGGCGACCAGTAATGCGGCAGTCCCCGACGTCGTATGCCAGGGCTCCACGGTGACGTTGTCGGGTGAGGCGGGTGCACCGGCGGCGACGAGTGGGACGTTCCCGGTGGGGACGAAGTTGAAGGTGACGAATCTGGACAACGGTCAGGCGACGACGGTGACGGTGAGTGGTGCGTCGGGTAGTTGTGTGCTGCTGAACAATGCGGCTTTTGAGAAGGTGCGGGAGCCGGGTAAGAACCTGATCCGGCGGGCGCGTATCGAGCGGGTGTCGGGTGGCGCAGAGGCACCGGCGGGTGCTGCGGGTGCGGCTGGTGCGTCGGGCGCGGCTGGTGTGCAGGTTCCGCAGGCCACTGGTGAGGTGGTGTGTCCGGGGTCGACGGTGACGTTGTCGGGTGAGGCGGGTGCGCCTGCGGCGACGAGTGGGACGTTCCCGGTGGGGACGAAGTTGAAGGTGACGAATCTGGACAACGGTCAGGCGACGACCGTGACGGTGAACGGTGCGTCGGGTAGTTGTGTCCTGCTGAACAATGAGGCCTTCGAGAAGGTGCGGGAGCCGGGCAAGAACCTGATCCGGCGGGCGCGCATCGAACGCGTGAGCTGAGCGACCAGAGTCGAAACGGCACACCGAAGCTACGGCGGGGGCGCGGGCACATCGTCCCCGCCGTAGCCTCGGCAGCCTCCCTCTCCGCCCTCTCCTCCAGCGCCGGGGTGTACCTGCCGTTGCTGCACAGGGGCGGCAGGTCAAGCAGCGTGAGGTGCTGCACGAAATCGAAGACCTCGAAATCGAGGCGAACCGGGTGTCCCGCCGACCGGAGAGGGATTCCGCACCCCCGGTCCTGGTCGAGGTCGATCTGGCAGTGGACGGCGACCCGGTGCAGTACGCCGACAGGCTGCGCGGAGTCCTGGGCGCGGTGTTGAGGATCGCGGCCTCGGAACCCGTCTGCCGAGGCGGAACCACCACGGAACCCTTCGCGACCGAGGGGCGGGACCGCTACCGGGCGCGGACCGGTGGCGAACCCTGGGAGCTGCAGAACTGGCTCTCGCGCTTCGATCCGGAGCTGGAGGTACGCGGCTGGGCCTGGTGGGACCTGACCCGGCCGCCCGCCGGGGAAGGCCGGTTGCGGCTCTGGGCGGACACCTGGGGCGAGCCGTCCTTCGCCTGGGAGGACCTGCGCTGGCTGCTCTACACGTGCGGCGCGCGCACCGTCGCCGATCCGGTGATCGTGCAGCCGGAGACCTGGGCCGGTGAGGTGTCCGTCTGACCGGCGGTCCGGTCCGGACCGCGTCCGGTGGATCCCGGCGCCCCCATTACGTACAGCGCGAACATCCTCCGGGAGAGACCGGTCGGAGCGGTGGGCATGGCGGTGTGCGTGGTGGTCACGGCGGCGACGAGGGCCGTGTGCCGTCCCGGCCGGCCCACGCAGCGGGAGTCGATCCGCTCGAGGGCCGGCCGGCGTCCCGCGGCGCGATGGCCACGCTCAGTCGGTGGGGACCGTCCCACGCAGGAAGTCGGTGAGCAGCTCCGTGACCGCGGTGGGCCGCTCCAGACCGGGGAGATGGCCGGCCCAGGGCAGTTCAAGGTGGCGGGCGTCGGAAAGCAGCGTCGGCAGCTGGGCTGCGATCTGCCGGAAATCCACCACATCCTGATCACCCGACAGGGCCAGACAAGGTGCCTTGATCGCCGACAGGTCGACCTCGTACTTGACCCGGCCGGCCCCTTCGGGAGCCGCCAGCTGCACCTCGAAAGCACGCCGCTGCATGGTGCGTACGTGATCCCGAACCGTCTCGTCGGCGTCCGGCCCCAGCCAGGTGTCCACGTTCAATTCGACGGCTCCCGCCACATCGCCCGCTTCGAGCAGCGCGTCCTCCTGCTCGGCGAACGCCCTCAGCTCGGCGCTGGGTTCGTGTTCCGGCAGATCGGTGCACAACAGAGCCATGGCGGACACCCGGCTCGGTCGGCGGGCGGCGATCTCCAGGGCAACACGTCCGCCGTACGACGAGGCGATCAGCGCCGCGCGGTCGATACCGAGCACGTCCAGCAGGTCCACGACATCGTCTGCATCGTTGTGGCGCTGCTCGGTCAGGGGAGACTGGCCGAAGCCCCTGAAGTCGCAACGCACCACCCGGTATCCGGCTTCGACCAAAGCCGGCCACAGCGGGTCCCACATCCTGCGGTCGCACACCCCGGAGTGCAGCAGCACCAGGGCGGGACCGTCTCCGGATTCATCGTAAGCGAGAGTCATGCGGCAGACCTTAACGGAGAGTGATCGCAATACCCAAGGCGCCGTCGGCGGGCGCCATTTGCTGTCCGGCGGCTCCTGCCGGTCTCCTCCCTGCAACGTCCAGCAGAGGCTGAGTGACTCCTATCGGGACACGTCCCCTGCCGTGGCAGCAGGGTCCGTCAGCCGACCGACCACAGCCGGTGCCGTTCGTAGACCACGCACGGGCTCGCGAAGCGTCCCGGAGGGACAGGCGGATGTGCAGTTCCAAGGTCTGGTTCACGACGGCTTTGCGGTGAGCTTCCCGTCGGGAGTGAGAGTGAAGACGGTGCGGCTCATTCCGCTGGTCTCGCGGACCGTCTTGCCGTCCGTGTGGAGATGGATCTCTTCGGCTTTGCCTCAGTGGACCCGGGCTTGGGCGGCGTGCGACCAGCGGTTGACCCTGACGTGCGTCGACCAGCCTGCCATCTGTTCGTTCCTCCAGCCTCCCCAGCTGCTTTCCGGAAGGAGCTCCGGCGTCTTGCCCTGGAAGAAGGACACGGCGGTGAAAGCGAACAATGCGGCAACCAGGAAGCCAAGTGCAGCCGCACGGGAGCGGTGACTCGATAACGGCACGGTAGGTCTCCTCACGGTGCGGATGGAGCAGCCGGGCCGTGAGCCCGCCTGTCCGACTGTGGCGATGGCGCCGGCCAGCTAGACGGACGCCGACGCGGATCCGTTCCACTCCGGCGGCGGTCCGGACCGTGCCGCTTGGTGTCATTGGCTCGCCTACGAGACCCGGAACGGCGTCATCCGCGCCGATCCGACCCTTCTGCCGGCTGCTGAGTCCCGACGGCAGAGTGCACGCCCACCACTGGGGGGCGCGGACATCGGTCCGTTCCGGCTCGGCCGCTTCGCGTGCAAGCAGGGCCACGAGTTCGGTGCGTTCGACTTCCTGCAGCACGGGATCCGGAAACACGGACAGGAGTCGGTGAGGGCGGTCTTCGAGCTGAAGAACGCGGCCTTCCTCCGCGTCGACCCGTACTTCGCCGTCAACTGCGCCACCTGCGAGCAGCCCATGGAAGACGGCATCACGTACGAGGGCGACACCTGTGCCGGGTGCTCCTACCCGGACCCGCCGGTCTGTGTGTAGGCGGCTCTCCGGCCTCGTCGGCCGTCCGTACGAGCCAGAGGGCATCCGTCTCTCGGCTCGTCCTCAGCGGCGGCGGCCGTCGGGGGAGCGGGGCGGGATGTAGGAGTGGCTGAATACGGGGGAGTACTTGTCCAGGCGGGCCTGCTGTCGGGCGTTCTCCTCTATACGGAGCCCCTCGAGGTTCCTCGTCCGGGTGGCCTTGTCACGCCAGAGGAGTAATGCGACCAGTGTGACCACGGGCAGAAGGAAACACGCGTAGACGGTGACCATGCCGTTCGAACCCCCTGGCGAAGATCAGCAAGTGCGTCGAGTCTGCAGGCGAGTTGGCGAGCCGGTCAAGGAATTTGGGGTCGCCGGTCGTTCGTCCGGGGCATCGCGGTGCGCTCTCCGCTGCTTGGTCAGGGGCCGTGAAGTTCGGTCTCCCACGGTTCGAACGGGGGCTCCACCTCGTACCCCGGATCACAGCGCTCACGGATCCACTGAGCGGCGCGGTACTGAGCATCGCCGTCATTGAGCGTCTGCCCGTCGTCATCGACTTCGAGGACGTTGGTGAAGACCGCGAAAACCATCTCGAGATCCGAGCCGAATTCGAGGAGGTGGGCACGGTAGTCGATCCCGTCCAGCAGGTCGACATCCAATGTGCCGTTGCCCAGGTAGAACGCGAAGAATCGGAGAGAGGCCCGCACGTCCTTCGGAAGGTGTGTCACGGGATCATCTTCCACGAGAGTCCGGTGTGGTCGCCGTGTAGCTTTTCGGCATGACTGATGACTGGCGGACGGACCGGATCGGGAGTGCGCTCCGGGGCGAGAATCCTGCTGTGCTGCGGCGCTTGGACGCGGGGTTCGCGGTGGTCGGGGACGTGCAGTTCCTGCCGGGCTACTCGGTCCTCTTGGTGGACGAACCGGATGTGCAGCGGCTGTCGGATCTGCCGAGGGCCAAGCGGCTGCGTTTCTTGTCCGACATGGACAAGCTGGGCGAGGCGGTCGAGCGGGCCTGCCGTCGGCTGGATCCGGAATTCCGGCGGGTGAATCTGGAGATCCTCGGCAACACCGACGGGTTCTTGCACGCGCACGTGTGGCCGCGGTACGAGTGGGAGCCGGCCGATCTGGTGCGGATGCCGGTGTGGCTCTATCCGCGCGAGCGCTGGAGCGACGAGCAGTTCAAGCTCGGTCCCCGGCACGATCCTCTGCGCGAGGCGATATGCGGCGAACTGGATCGCTTGCCGTCCTGAGTCGGCGGACCGGACCGGACCTGACCTGACCTGACGGACGGACGGACCAGCCCGCCCCGGGTCTGTCCGGGCCGGTCGGCGAGCCCCGTGATGAGATGCGTGCGAGCCCGACGTCCACCGGCCTTCGAGGGCGGTCCCCGGCCCTGGTCGAGCCCGTGCTGGGGATACCCCCCTCCCCACACCTGGGGTGCGCCGGATTCTCCCGGTCCCGGCGGCGAACCTAGCGTTTCGCCATGACTTCGACTCCGCGCACGCTCCTCGCCGTGGTCCTGGCCGCCACCATGCTGCTCGGTACCGAGACAGCCACCGCCGCGGCCCGGCCCGCGCGTTCCCCCGTCGCAGACCAGTTACGCCGGGACACCGAGGCGATCCACGCCCTCGGTGTCAGCGGCGTGCAGGCCCGCGCGGTCACACCTGACGGTCGGCAGTCGGTCGCCACCAGCGGCACGGCCGACCTGCGCACCGGCCGCCCGGTCTCGCCCGACGGCTACTTCCGCATGGCCAGCACGGCCAAGACGCTGGTCGCCACCGTGGTCCTCCAGCTGGAGGCCGAGGCCGCACTGTCCCTGGACGACACCGTCGAGCACTGGCTGCCCGGAGTGGTGCGGTGCCACGGCAACGACGGCCGCAGGATCACCGTCCGTCAGCTGCTCCAGCACACCAGCGGCATCCACAACACCCTGCCCGGATACACCACGGCGGCGGAGTACTACGAACAGCGCCACGACGTCCACGGCCCCGAGCAGTTGGTGGCCCGCGCCATGGCCCATGCGCCGGACTTCCTGCCCGGCGAGGGCTGGGCGTACTCCAACCCCGGCTACATCCTGCTCGGCATGATCATCCAGCGGGCCACCGGCCACCCGGCGCACCGGGAGATCGAGGACCGGGTCCTGCGCCCGCTCGGGCTCGACCAGACCCGGTGGACCGGGACCTCCTCCACCCTGCCCCGGCCGCACGCCCGTGCCTACCAGCTCTTCGGTCCCGGCTCCCGGGTGGACGTGACCGATCAGATCGCGGTGGACCGCGAGACCTCGTTCGTGACGACCACGCGGGACGAGAACCGTTTCCTCCGCGCGCTGCTCGCGGGCCGTCTGCTGCCGCCGCGGCAGCTGGCCGAGATGAAGCGGACCGTCCCCGTGAGCGCGGAGGTCCAGCAGATGTGGCCCGGTGGCCGTTACGGGCTCGGCCTGGTCGAACGCCCCCTGACCTGCGGAGGAACGTACTGGAGTCACGAGGGCGGGGACGGCGGCTACATCACCCTCAACGGTGTCACCGACGACGGCCGCCGCAGCGCCGTCGTCTCCATGTCCGAGGCGCGCGGCGACACCTTCGAGCACATACTGGCCCAGGAGAACGCGGCCGCCACCCTGATCGACAACGCGCTGTGCGGCGGAAGCCGCAACGCTCTCAGTACTCGCCCTCAACACCCGTGACCGCTGGAGGCCCGAGGGGCGCGTCCTTCTCCGAGAACCCGAGCTCCTCCAGAGCGGCGGCCACCAGGCGGACGGCGTCGGCCTCGGCCGTCGCCCGGTCCGGGGCCTCGACTTCGAGCCGGACGGAAAAGGTACCGCCCTCGTGGACCGTCAGCAGTTCCACGTCTTCCGTCTCGCTCAGGTCGGTGTGGTGCGAAGCCAGCCTTCTCGCCAGCCCGGAGCGTGCTGCATCGTCGACGTCCCTCAGGAACGTGCCGGGCACGGTGATGACGTAGGTGGTCACTGCTGCCTCCTGTCGGCTGGCAAGGCTGAGCCTCGTTGCGGATGCCCAGGTGTCGCGTTTCGAACCCCCTCAAGCTCACCAGATCGGACGGCCGGATGCCGCCCGGCGGCCCCGCCCCGGCGTGTCCGGGCTGCCGGGGCGGGTCAGTGCGACGACCGTTCAGCCCCGGGGTTCTTGCGACGGGCTTTCCGGGCCTGATGTCTGGCATGCACGTCGGTCCACAGGGCGGTGCGTTCGGCTGTCGTGGTGTCGTCGAGGGTGAGGCCGAACACGTCGCCCAGTGCGCCGAACCAGTCGCCGGCGGTGTCCAGTTCCCGCTCGGTTCGTCCGGCGGCGTCGGTCCTGCTCAGGATGCAGCCCTCGATCGCATCCACCCCGTGGGGATCCCTGCGCATGACAGAGACAGTGCGGACGAAGCCCGACTCCGGCGACGTCGACAGCTGCCGGTGCCACGCCGTGAAGTCGCCGGGGCCTGCGGGGGCCAAGGAGAAGTCCATGCCGACGAACGTGCCGCGCGGATCGTGATCGAACCGCCAGCCGCCCGGTTCGACGCCCGAGCGCGTCATCCGGTAGGTGAAGGGGCCTTGCCGGTACGTCGCCGCGCACAGGGGGAGTGGTTCGTGCAGTGCATCACCGAGACCGACATCGATGAGCCATGACCGGTCTTCGCAGGCCACGACGAGAGTGAGATGGTCTCCGGTTACTCCCGGCGGCGGCGCCTCCGGCCTGCTGTGGACCCCGCCACGGTGCCAGGAAACGCAGTATCCGAGTGTCTGCAGAAGGGTGGCGAAGGCGCCGTTGAGATGGAAGCAGTACCCGCCGCGCCCGCGCAGGATCCGGGCGACGGACTCCTGCGGATCCACGGTGGTCGGCCGCCCCAGGTGGATCTCCAATGTCTCGAAAGGTACTCGTTCCACGTGCGCCGCATGGAGCGCACGCAGGCCGGCGACCGAGGGGACGCTGCCCGGGTCCGGGATCCCCAGGAGCTGGAGGTAGCTGCGCACATCGGCTTTCTGCATGGTTGCGACGCTAGCCAACGGCACGGAACCCCGGCCTCGGCTGTGCGGCGGACATCCGCCTGCTCCGTTTGACGTAGGACCGGCACCAGCACCGGCAGCAGCACCGGTGCGAGCGCGGGGGCGGGGGAGCAAGGATCCGGGCAGGGGGCTACCCCTACCGCCCCGGTACCGCTACCCGGTCTGCGCACGGGCCTGCTGCCTCGGTGGTCCGGTGGATCTTGAACGAGCAGGCTGGACGCGTCCGGATTCCCCACGATTGGAATGCCCTGTGTCCCCTGAGAAATCGGTGCGCGGCCGCGCGGCGCGCGCCGCTGCCGTCGCTGCACTCGCCGCCACGGTGTGCGGCACCCTGATGACCGGCAGCGCCGGAGCGATCGTCAACGGGGAGGACGCCACCGAGCGGTACCCGTTCATGGCGACGATCCCGGAGTCGGCCCCGGAACTCGGACTGCTCGACGGAACCTGCGGGGCGTCGTTGATCGATCCGCAGTGGGTGCTGACGGCCGCCCACTGCGTGCAGGGAGAAAAGCTCGTGCTCGACGGCACCGTCCGCGTCGGCAGCGATCACCGGAAGTCCGGGGGAACGGTCCGGGCCATCGACCGGATCGTCGTTCATCCCGGCTATGTGAACGGCTACCAGGGAGGCGCCAACAAGGACGACGTCGCCCTGGTCCGCCTCGACCGCCCGGTCACCGAGAAGCCGATCCCGCTCGCGAAGCGGGCCGGACGGCCGGGCACGCCGACCCGGATCCTCGGCTTCGGCACCACCTCCGACACGGAGATGAAGTTCGCGGGCCGGCTGCAGGAGCTCGAAACCCGCAGGGGCAACCGGGCCGAGTGCGCCCCCGGATACGCCGACCCGAGCCGGCTGTGCACCATCAGCCGCGTGCCCGAGGCCATGGCCTGCTTCGGGGACTCCGGCGGGCCGCAGCTGCAGAGGGGCAGGTACGGGCGCTGGGAGCTCGTCGGCGTCACCTCGGGGCCCGGCGCTCCGGACCTCGCGTGCTCGGACGGGCCGGGGCTCTACAGCAACGTTCCCGCCTACGCGGATTGGATCCGGCAGACCATCGAGCGCGACGCCTGATCGCCGGCGGAGCCGACGGCTCGAGGCCCACGCCTCACGCGGCGGCTCCGCCGGAGGCCGCGGCGCGCGCCGGGCACACTGCCGCACCGACGCACTGCCTCCCGCGCGGCCTCTCCCGCGGCGGCCGTACGGCATGCTGTGCAGGTGAGTGATTCCGAATCCGCATGGCAGGCTTGGCTGGACAGCCTGGACGCGCCCCGAAGAGCGACCGGCGAGTCGCTGCGCGCCCGGTTCGTCGCACTGGGGGCGGCGGACGCCGCCGACCGGGCCAAGTCGGAGATCTGTGAAAACCAACCGCACCTGGCGCGGTTCCTGCTGCTGCGAAGCCTGTGGCGCGGCGCCATCGACGGCTGGGAGGATCCCGGTGCATTCGATCAACTCCCCGCTGCGCAGCGGCTCCTCGCTGCGGGGGCGGACCGGGCCGATCTCGCTCGCCTGGCTCGCGCTGTCGCGTACGAGGCTGTTTTCGCAACGGTCGACGAACTCGACGCCGGCGGCGACGTGAACGTATCGGGTGTCGATGTCGGATGGATCGTCATGGAGGCGGGCGAAGACGGCACTCCGACCGGACGAGCCCTCGCGGGTCTGCACGAAGACCTCCTGACGATGGATCCGAGCGGGCGCGACGGAGCCGACCTCTGGCAGTAGGGGCTGCGCCTCGGAAGCCCGGCAGAGGCCCCGGTAGGGGTACGGCCTCAAAGCCGCAGCGCGGCACTCCGGCGTGGCGTCGCCCTCGGGTCACGTCCGATCGGCCTCGTAGCCGGGAGGGCGCAAGAGACGCAGAAGTTCGTCCCCCGTCGGGCGGTGCGTGTGGGTGAGGACGTCGCGGAGAAGGCTCACGTCCACAGGACCGTCGTAGCCCCGTACGGTGATCAGGAGATTTCCCGCCTCCTGGTACAGGGCGAGAGCCGGGTCGCTGTTGTCGGTGTCGTGCGTGACCACTTGACGCAGACCGGGACCGAGATCCGTACAGGTCACGATCTTCGTGGCGCCGCAGCTCACGATGTCCACCGGTTCCGAGCCGTCCTTCTCCTTCCGATGCATGGCGTACTCGATCATCGGACCGTGGCCGCCGACCTGAGGTCCCTGCCGGAAAACCACCTTGAAGCTGCCCGAGTTCGCCCGGGCCGTCGCATCCGTCTCGTTCCGGACGGCGTCCGGGACCAGGAGGGCTTCGGTGGCCAAGGGCAGAGAGCTGGTGAGGGCGTGGAGGTCTCGCCGGTCCTTCGCTTGTCGGAATTCGGACGCGAGCCACTGGTAGGTACCCCAGCAGGCCGCGAGCACGACGAGGAGGGTTACGGCCAGGAGGCGGGTACGGGTGGACACGGCACAAGGATGCCAACCGGGCGGGAACGGCTCGGGCCCGGGGTGGGATGCCGACCGCGGTCGTGCAACACGTACCGGCCGGACGTCACATACTGAAGACGAGGTCCGAGGCCGTGACCGCCGGTGAGCGGGCACTGCCCGGGGGTTCACGCTGGGAGGCGTCTGGTGAACACGCAGGCTTCGCCACCACCGTGGTCGCGGATGGAGCCCGCCCGGGTGGCCGGGATCGCCCGTGAGGCCGCCGAGAACGGGACGCTCGACGAGCTGCTGACCGAGGCGGAGTTCTTGGTCCATGCCGACCCACAGCTGCTGCAGCCGCTCCTGACGCGGGCCCGCGGTGCACCTGCCCGCCTGGCCTCGGCGGTCTATCGCACCTCCCTGTGCTGGCACACCGAAGCCGGACCGGAGGTACGGCGTGGCTGCTGGGCCTGGACGCGGTCCGCTGGGGTGCCCGGCAACTGGCCGCGGATCTGTCCCGGCCCACCGACGTGCGGTCCCGCCCCTTCCCGTGGTCCGTCGGCTGGGCCACCGGATCCCAGCTCAGCCCTCGGTTCATGGGCTTCCTGACCGGTCACACCAGTCCGGTGGCGGCCGTGGCCACGGCGGCGGTCGACGGCCGGCCGGTCGCCGTCACCGGACACGCGGACGGCACCGTACGGCTCTGGGATCTCCAGACCATCGCCCCGATCGGTCCACCCCTCACCGGTCACGCCGGCGCGGTGGAGGCGGTGACCACGACCGAGCTCGACGGCAGGCCGGTGGCCGTCACCGGCAGTCGCGACGAGACGGCGCGGATCTGGGACCTGCCGGGCGGGGCGCCGGTGGGCCACCCGCTGGCCGGTCACCGAGCTCCGGTAACGGCCGTGGCCACGGCCGTGCTGGACGGCCGGCCCATTGCCCTGACCGGCGGTGACGACTGCACCTTACGAATCTGGGACCTGCGCGGCCAGGAGCTGCTCGGCCGCCCCCTCCCCTGCCTGATCCGGGGCGACTGGCTGGACGATGCGGGCTGGGTCATGGCGACGGTGCTGGACGGCACACCGGTCGTCCTGGTGGGCAACGAGGAATGCGCCGTGAGCATCCGGGACCTGCGCACCGGCGAGCAGCGCGGCCGCCCGGTCAGCAGCCGCGAAGTCCCGCTGCCCGGCTCCGGATGGGTGAGGGCGATGACCACGGCAGTGGTGGGGAACAGCCCCGTCGTCATCGCTGCCCTCCCCGACGACCGCACGGTGCGCGTCTGGGACCTGCGCTCCGGCGAACCGCTCGGCGCCCCTCCGGTGTTCCCCCAGCCGGTCGCCGCGCTGGCCTGGCACCCCGACGGTCGGCTGGTGGTGTGCTTCCGCTGGGAGGTTGCCGTCCTGGAGATGAGCCGCCGGCCGTGCTGACCCGCGGGGTTGTTGCCATCGCGCGGCAGGGGTTGTCGGCCGCCGAGGGTTGAACGTCGAACGTGCGGCATCGGAAAGCCGGTTGGGACTCCGTCGCGGAGCATCGAGAAGAGGACGTCACCCCGAGGACGGCGTCGAGCCGGTCGGCGGCCGCGGGCTCCAGCTGCCGCCGCACCGGCCCGTTGCCCCTCGGCTCCGCCGCAGGCCCTTCTCAGGCCGGGACCGCGGTCCCGGCTGCCCGGTGTGCCTTCTCGTCGGCGTCCGCGAGCCAGAAGTACAGCGGCGGCATGACCAGTTCGACCACCGTCAGAGCCACTTGGAAGCCGTCGGGCCACCCGTGCACCGCGAGCGAGAGCAGCCGCCCGGCCGCGCCCAACAGGAACACGGCGGCCAGCCACCGGACCACGCTCGCCGGGATCGGGGATTGGCGGGCCGCCCAGATCCAGGCCAGTCCGTAGCCCGCGAACGTCGCGCCCAGGAACCGGCCGAGGCTGTCGACCGTGACGCCGGCGTCGCCCGCGCCGGGTATCGCCGCGTTCCCGAGGACCACGTGCGCAAGCCCGATCGCCACACACGCGAAACCCATCACCAGTACGAGCCATTTGAGAGTCCTGGCCACGTTACGACCTCCCACCCCAGATAAGTAGACGTGTGTCTACTAGTAGCGCGCACTAGTAGACGTGTGTCAAGTAAGGTGGGCTCGTGCCTCCCCGCCGACGACTCAGCCCCGACGAACGCCGCGCCCAGCTCCTCGCCGTCGGCGCGGAGCTCTTTGCCCGGCATCCGTACGACGAGGTGCTGATGGAAGACGTCGCCGAGCAGGCCGGAGTCTCCCGCGCCCTGCTGTACCGCCACTTCGCAGGCAAGCAGGAGCTCTTCGCGGCCGTCTACCGGCAGGCGTCCGACCGGCTGCTCGAACAGGTTCCGCTCGACCGGCCCGGTGACCTGCTCGGCCAGGTCAATGACGGTCTCGACGTACACCTGGACTACTTCATCGCCCACCGCCACACCGTTCTTGCGGCGAACCGCGTGCTCGCCGGCGACCCGGTGGTCCAGACGATCATCGACGGTGAGCTGGACGTCCTGCGGGCCCGGCTCCTTGAGGTCCTCCCGCTCACGGACGACTCCGTCCGGGCAGCCGTGGCAGCGATCCTGAGGAGCTGGCTGGTGTTCGTCCGGGTGCTCTGCCTGGACTGGCTCACCGTGGAAACGTGTACACGGACGGAGCTGCGCGACACCTGCGTCGGCGCCCTGCTCGGTGCCCTCGGTCCGTTCCTCCGCGCGGACACGGCTCAGCTTGCGCCGGGGTGCTGACGCGAGCTGCTGACCGACGGGACAGTGCATCGGGTGGACGGCGTCAACGCGACCGCTCAGTTCGAGTCGGCGCGGTGCCTGATGTTGACGGCCGAAGCCTTGGCCAGCGCTGCAGGGTTCAAGAAGCGGAACGGACCGATCAGCCGGGATCCGAACTGGTGCATGTGCCGCGCCACCGATGCGTCGCGCGCTGCCGCCGAGAACATCAGCCGCTCCATGGGATTGAACGGACGGGACTTGGCGAAGTCGGCGGCCAGGTACTGGTGACCTTGGAGCCGGCGCCGGTGTCCGCGTGCGTAGTCCACGAGCGACCTGTCGAGGTCGCCCCGACCGGTTGCGGCCGGGCCGACCGCCTCCGCCAGCCATTGCGCCGACTGCAGGGCCCACCCGCATCCCACTCCCCACAAGGGGTCGCCGGTCAGGGCGGCGTCCCCGATGAGCGCGAGGCCCGGTGCGCTCGGCCTGCGGCTGTGAAGAGGGTAGTTGACCGTGCCCGTGATCTTCGTGACGGGTTCGGCGGAGTCGATGGGCGGGGCCTCGGGCAGGGCGCGGACGAAGTCGAAGAAGCTGCCCTCCAGGTCTTCCCGGAAAGCGGGCAGCCGCTTCTTGTCCGGGAGCACCGCGACGACCGTCACCCCGTCGTCGTTCGGGAAGGCGTACGCCATGTCCGGCTCGAGGAACCAGGTGTGACTGACCCCGTCGTGCAGCGGCAGGTTGCGGAAGTGCGCGAAATAGCCGAACCGCCCGTTCTCGTACTGCTGAGCGGGTATCCCGGCGTACTTCGCCACGGCCGAGTCCTTGCCGTCGGCGCCGACCACCAGGCGGGCCCGGATCTCCCGCTCGCCCTGCGGTGTCGAGGCGCGCACCCCCACGGTGCGGCCGGCCTCCCGGAGCAGCCCGTTCACCTGGTGACCGAGCAGCAGATCCACGCCGGGCGTCTGCTCCGCACGGGACCTGATCAGCGGGTCGAGGGTGCTGCGGCGGATGTTGTACCCGTACGGCAGCTCGGGGCCGGCGGGCGCCGACCTCGGCTCGATCCATCCCCAGCGGGTGTGCCAGCGGGCGAGGTTGCGGACGGCCCCGGCCTTCTCCAGAGCGGGGACGAGGCCGAGTTCGTCCAGGACCGGGTAGGCGTTGGCCGTGAGGGAGTGGGTGCAGAGGACCTTGTACGCCCCGGGGTCCGAGCGGCGTTCCAGCAGCGCGACGCGGACACCGCGTCGAGCGAGCAGGATCGCCGCGGCGCTGCCGGCGAGGCTGGCCCCGCCGATGACGACGTCGTAGTCGTATCCCGAGCTCTCAGGCCTGGGCATGAGCTGAATCGCTCCTTTCGGATCGTGCTGCCGTTCGGGGGAGTGGTGCAGTGCCCACTCGTGTCAGGTACATGAGCAGCTGTCAAGAGTTGCGGACCGGACGAGGCGTGATCCGGCAGCGGCGGCCTGAAGACCCCTGGCCGCATCGGTGGACGCGTACGCCGTCACGGAGCGCCCGCCGGGCCGTGGGGGCTGATCGCGGTAGCTGAATTCGTACGTGTGGAACGGGAAGGCCGGGGCACACGCGCTTCCGAGGTTGTCGAGAAGGGCGGAGGAACTGCCTCACCGTCCTTTCGTTTGTCGGAGGAGTTGTTTTCGCGTGACTGAGCATGTGTGGAGTTACAAGTCGACGTCGGGCCACCTCGCCGGTGCCGACCTCACCGGCTACAAGGTCGAGGCGGTCGACGGCAGCATCGGGAAGGTCGACAAGCACTCCGGCGAGGTCGATGACGCCTACCTGGTCGTGGACACCGGCGTGTGGATCTTCGGCAAGGAGATACTCCTGCCTGCGGGCACCGTGATCTCGATCGACGCGGACCAGCGGACGATCTACGTGGACCGCACCAAGGAGCAGATCAAGGACTCCCCGGAGTTCCACCGGGAGAAGCACCTCGGCGACGCGGGCTATCGCGAGCAGCTGGGCACCTATTACGGCGTCGGCGGGCCGTTCGGCGGTCCGATCGCCTGACCGGGGAGGACACAGGGGTGGGG
>NZ_JBSGXU010000063.1:0-40497 GCF_053610205.1 Streptomyces sp. NPDC054932
CTGCTGGGCAGGTTGCTGGGCCTGCCGCTGAACCCCTTCCGCCGGCCGCACGCACGGCCGGCGGAAGCGGGGACGAGGTGGTCACGCCCGGCGCAGCACCGTCGAGAGGACCTTGCGCAGTGTCGCCGGGGCGTCGGCCACGGCGCCCTCCGAGCGCCAGGCCACGAACCCGTCCGGCCGTACCAGCACGGCGCCCTCGGCGCTCATCGCGTGGACCTCGGCCCAGTCGGACCGCCCGTCCTGGACCAGGTCCACTCCTGGTCCGGAGCCGATGGTGTAGGCGTCCAGGCGCATCGACAGCTGGTCGGCGACCCGCTTGGCGGCCTCCTGCCAGGGCGTTTCCGCGCCGCTGAGCAGCACGAAGGAGCGCTCGTACAGGTCCAGGGTGGAGATCCGCTCACCGGCCCTGGACACCCACATGTGCGGGGCCCTGGTCCCGGTGTCGCCCACCAGTCGCAGTGTCTGCGGGATGACGGGCCGTCCGGGCTCGCCGCCGACGAGCGCGCCCCGGGGGTAGCAGTAGCCCATGGCCGTGGTGAGGACCCCGCTGCCCGGTCCGCCGCCCATGGTGGGCGGCGGTGCGTACCCCGGGTGGCTGTGTTCCGCCGAACGGGCCGACGCCCGCTCGCTCGTGGCCCTGGCCACCGGCAGCCGCTCGGCCTCGTAGGTCTCGAGCAGCTCGATGCCGGCCGAGCCGTCCAGTACCGCCGCGATCTTCCACGCCAGGTTGTGCGCGTCCTGGATGCCCGTGTTGGACCCGAACGCGCCCGTGGGGGACATCTCGTGGGCCGCGTCGCCGGCCAGGAACACCCGACCGGACGAATAGTGCTCCGCCACCCGTTCGGCGGCATGCCACGGTGCCTTGCCGCCGATCTTCACGTCCAGGTCGGGTACGCCGATCGCGTCGCGGATCTGATCCACGCACCGCTCGTCGGTGAAGTCCTCCAGCGTCTCGCCCTGCTCCGGGTGCCACGGCGCGTGGAAGACCCACTGCGTCTTGTTGTCCACCGGCAGCAGCGCCCCGTCCGCACCCGGGCGCGTCAGATAGCAGACGATGAAGCGCAGGTCGCCCAGCACCTCGACGAGCTTCTCCGAGCGGAAGGTGACGCTCACGTTGTGGAAGAGCTCGCCATTGCCCGTCTGGGGGATCCGCAGCTGTTCCCTGACGGGGCTGCGCGGTCCGTCCGCCGCGATCAGGAAGTCGGCGCGCACCGTGATGTGCTCGCCCGTCTCCCGGTCCTTCACCACGGCGTTCACCCCCGTGGCGTCCTGGTCGAAACTCATCAGCTCGGTGGCGAACCGGACGTCTGCGCCCAGGTCACGGCTCTGTTCGGCCAGCACCGGCTCAATGTTGTTCTGGCTGCACAGACACCAGCCGGTCGGACTGAACCGGGCCAGCGCCCCGGCCGGGTCGATCGACTTGACCAGCCAGTTGTGGTCGCCGTCGGTCAGCGACCGGGCCTGCAGAATGCCCTGATTTCCCTCCAGTACGGACGCCGCCCGGCGGATCGCGCGCTCCGCCCCTGCCGTGCGGAACAGCTCCATCGTCCGGGCGTTGATGCCACGGCCCCGCGGGTGTGCGGAGGTACCGGAGTGCTTCTCGACCAGCAGGTGCCTCACTCCGTGGCGGCTCAGGAAAAGCGAGGTGGACAGGCCCACGAGGGAGCCGCCCACGACGAGAACCGGTACGCGAACATCGGCGTTGTCTTCCATCAGCTGCGGGCTCCTGTTTTCTGTGTGGGGGAGTGGAGTCTTTATGCCCCCGATCCGCGATGAGGCCCAGTTGATTCGCCGGTTGTCACCCGCTTGATCCGGACATGTAGCGGTACGTCCCCACCCGGATGACGATGAGCGACAGCGGCTCCCCCTGAGACGCGCCGGCCTGCCGTTCCCCACCGAGGCGGCCGCCGGCCCGGGCGGACGCCACCGGTGACGGACGAGGGGTCCGTACGCGATGGATCTCCACCCCCTCATGAAGGAGTGAGTAGATGACAACCACCCTGTCCGAACGGGTGTCGCAGTCAGCCTTCGACGGCTCCATGCTCCGGGTCGTCCTGCTGATGGATCTCCACGAGGGGACCCAGCAGCAGTTCTTCGAGGCGTACGAACAGCTCCGCCACGACATCGCGTCGGTTCCGGGCCACATCAGCGACCAGCTGTGCCAGTCCTTCGAGAATCCCTCCCAATGGCTCATCACCAGCGAGTGGGAGAGCGCCCCGCAGTACCTCGCATGGGTCAACAGCGAGCACCACGCCGAACAGGTGAAGCCGCTCGGCGCGTGCGCCCGCGCCATGCGGCCGCTCAAGTTCACCGTTCTGCGGGAGACCGGCCGGGGCTACGACCAGGCGGCCCGCCCGGCCACGGCGCGCCTGCAGAGCACACCCCGGCTGGGCGCCGGCATCGTGCGCCACGCCCTCACCTTCACCGTCAAGCCGGGCAGTGAGAAGGACGTCGCGTCGATCCTCTCGAGCTACTCCTCCCCGGCGGCCCGGGTCGACGACCACACCCGTCTCTGCCGCACCTCGCTGTTCATGCACGGCAACCGCGTCGTGCGGACGGTCGAGGTCCAGGGCGACCTGATGGCGGCCCTGCGGCACGTGTCCGAGCAGCCCGAGGTGCGCGCCGTCGAGGAGGCCATCAACCCCTACCTCGAAAAGGACCGGAACCTGAACGACCCGGAATCCGCGCGCATGTTCTTCATGCGCGCCGCGCTTCCGGCGGTCCACCACATCGCCGCACCCGAGCCCGAATCCGCCGAGGTGGAGCGGCACGCGCTCTTCTACCCGGCCAAGCCCGGCTGCGGGGCGGCGCTCGCCAAGTTCCTGGCCCGCCAGGACGAGGCGGCCGCACACCACCCGGGCAGCCCCGTTCGGAGCAGCAGCATCTTCCAGCGTGACGACATCGTCGTCCGCCTCATCGACGTGCGGGGCCCGCTCGACGCCGAGCCCGAGACGACCTTCGGCGTCCGGGGACCGCGCAAGGCGGCGGTGCTCGACCGGCTGACGGCCCGCTTCGGCAGGCGGGTCCGGGCCGCGGACCACACCATGAAGCTGATCACCGACCGCCGGGCATCCGCGGAGTCCTGACCTCCCCGGCCCACCGGCCCGCCCGTTCCACCCCCACCCCATCCGCAGCTCGGCTCTGCCCACACGCAGGAGGAACCCGCCATGACCCAACAGCGCCCACGCATCGTGGACCTCAGCGAGACGCCCCCCAACCGCCGGCGCGGCGGAGACCTGAGGGCGGTGCTCACCCCGACCTCGGTGGGTTCCACCAGCGGCTTCATGGGCCTGGCGATCATGGCTCCCGGGGAGTCGATCGCCGAGCACTACCACCCGTACTCCGAGGAGTTCGTGTACGTGGTCAGCGGCCGCCTCGAAGTGGACCTCGACGGTGAGGCCCACCCGCTGCGGACCGACCAGGGGCTGCTGGTCCCGCTGAACGTGCGCCACCGCTTCCGGAACGTGGGGGACACCGAGGCCCGCATGGTCTTCCACCTCGGACCGCTGGCCCCGCGACCCGAGCTCGGGCACGTGGACACCGAGCAGGCCCCGCACCCGGAGAGCACCGCCTGGGAGCAGCCGCCGGACCGTACCGGAGCGGTCTCGTGACCCCCCGGCGGGTGGCCGTCACCGGAGTCGGCGTCGTCGCGCCCGGCGGGATCGGCGTCCGCGACTTCTGGGACCTGCTCTCCAACGGCCGAACGGCGACACGCGGAATCAGCCTCTTCGACCCGACCGGATTCCGCTCCCGGATAGCCGCGGAGGTCGACTTCGACCCTGCCGCGCACGGCCTCGAACCGGGCGATGCGGACCGGGCGGACCGGTACATCCAGTTCGCCCTGGTCGCCGCCCGGGAGGCGGTGAAGGACGCGGGGCTCGACCTCACCACCGACGAGGCCTGGCGGACCGGTGTCTCCCTCGGCACGGCCGTCGGCGGCACCACCCGTCTGGAGCACGACTACGTCGCCGTGAGCCAGTCCGGCTCCTGGTGGGACGTGGACCACAAGCGGGCCGGCCCGTTCCTGCACCGGGCGTTCACCCCCGCCACCCTGGCCTCCGCCGTCGCGGAGCAGACGGGTGCGAGGGGCCCGGTCCAGACGGTGTCCACCGGCTGCACCTCAGGGCTCGACGCCATCGGGTACGCCGTCCACTCCATCGCCGAGGGCCGGATGGACGTGTGCATCGCCGGCGCGTCCGACTCACCCATATCGCCGATCACGGTGGCCTGTTTCGACGCCATCAAGGCGACCTCGCCGAACAACGACGACGCGGCCCACGCCTCCCGGCCGTTCGACGCCGACCGCGACGGGTTCGTCCTCGGCGAGGGCGGCGCCGTCCTCGTACTCGAAGAGCTGGAACACGCCCGCGCCCGCGGTGCGACCGTCTACTGCGAGATCGGCGGCTACGCCACCTTCGGCAACGCCCACCACATGACCGGGCTGACCGCCGAGGGCCTGGAGATGGCCCGGGCCATCGAAACCGCCCTCGCCCAGGCCGGCGTCGCCGCCGACGAGATCGACTACGTCAACGCGCACGGCTCCGGCACCAAGCAGAACGACCGCCACGAGACGGCGGCGGTCAAGCGGGTCCTGGGCGACCACGCCTACAAGACGCCGATGACCTCCATCAAATCCATGGTGGGGCACTCCCTCGGCGCGATCGGCGCGATCGAACTCGCGGCCTGCGTGCTCGCCATGACCCATCAGGTGGTACCGCCGACCGCGAACTACGAGACGCCCGACCCCGAGTGCGACCTGGACTACGTACCGCGCGTCGCACGCGGCCGGAAACTGCGCAACGTGCTCTCGGTCGGCAGCGGCTTCGGCGGCTTCCAGTCCGCCGTGGTCATGACCCGGCCGAAGGAGGAGGTCTCGTGACCAGCCGTACGGTCATCACGGGCATCGGGGTCGTCGCGCCCAACGGCGTGGGCGCCGATGCCTTCTGGAAGGCGACCCAGTCCGGCCTCAGCGTGCTGGACCGCGTCACCCGGGCGGGCTGCGAGCACCTGCCGCTGCGCGTCGCCGGCGAGGTCCGGGGCTTCGACCCGGGCGCCATGGTCGAGGACCGCTTCCTCGTCCAGACCGACCGCTTCACCCACCACGCCCTGGTCGCGGCCGACCTCGCCCTGGAGGACGCCCGGCTCGGCCGGGCCGACTACGAGGGCGACCCCTTCTCCGTGGGCGTCGTCACGGCCGCCGGGTCCGGCGGCGGCGAATTCGGGCAGCGCGAGCTGCAGCACCTCTGGGAGCAGGGACCGCGCTTCGTGGGCCCCTACCAGTCGATCGCCTGGTTCTACGCCGCGAGCACCGGCCAGATCTCCATCCGGCGCGGGCTGAAGGGCCCTTGCGGGGTCGTGGCCAGCGACGAGGCGGGCGGACTGGACGCCTTCGCGTACGCCGTCCGGGCGATCCGCCAGGGCAGCCGGGCCATGCTGGTCGGGGCGACGGAGGCGCCCCTCGCGCCGTACTCCATCGTCTGCCAGCTGGAGTACGAGGGACTGAGCACCCAGGACGACCCCGAGCGCGCCTACCGGCCGTTCACCGACAAGGCCTGCGGGTTCGTCCCCGCCGAGGGCGGCGCGATGTTCGTCGTCGAGGACGAGGACGAGGCCCGCCGCCGCGGCGCCACCGTACGGGCCGTCCTGGCCGGCCACGCCGCGACCTTCAGCGGCACCCGGCGGCGGGACGAGTCCGGCGAAGGGCTGGCCCACGCCATCCGCGGCGCCCTGCGGGAGGCCGACTGCGCGCCGGAGGAGATCGACGTGGTCTTCGCCGACGCCATGGGGACCCCGGCGGCCGACGCCGCCGAGGCGGCCGCCCTCGCCGACGCCCTCGGCGCGTACGGGCAGAAGGTGCCGGTCACGGCGCCCAAGTCCGGTACCGGCAGGGCCTACTGCGCGGCACCCGCCCTCGACACGGCGGCCGCGGTACTGGCCCTGGAGCACGGCATCGTCCCGCCGACCCCGAACGTCTACGAGGTCTGCCACGACCTCGACGTGGTGACCGGCAGCGCCCGGACCGCGGAGCTGCGCACCGCGCTGGTGCTGAGCCGCGGCCGGATGGGATCGAACTCCGCGCTCGTCGTCCGCAAGGCCTCGTAGAGGAAAGGGAGAAGGACCCCCGGGGAATCCCCCGACACCGTCAACCACAGCCTGATGAACGGAGCTTGAGATGCCAGGACACACCGAGAACGAGATCACCGTCAACGCGCCCGTCGACGTCGTGTGGGAGATGACCAACGATCTCCCCAGCTGGCCGCAGCTGTTCAGCGAATACGCGTCCCTCGAGATCCTCGAGGAGCAGGGCGACACCACCCGCTTCCGCCTGACCATGCACCCCGACGAGAACGGCAAGGTGTGGAGCTGGGTGTCGGAGCGGACCGTCGACCGCAAGGGCCTCACGGTCCGGGCCCGGCGGGTGGAAACCGGCCCGTTCGCGCACATGGACATCCACTGGCAGTACTTCAAGGTGCCCGGCGGCACCCGGATGAAGTGGACCCAGGACTTCGCGATGAAGCCGGACGCGCCGGTGGACGACGCGTGGATGACCGACAACATCAACCGCAACTCCCCGATCCAGATGGCGCTCATCCGGGACAAGATCGAGAAGCGTCAGCGCGAGGGCCGCGCCCCCGCCGTCAGCCGAGTCTGAGACGAAAGGCGAGCACCCGGATGAACCAGACCCACCGCGCTCTCATCGTCGCCCGGATGGCGCCGGGATCGGCGCCGGACATCGCGGACCTCTTCGCCGGCTCGGACGCGGGTGAACTCCCGCACCTGGTGGGCGTCACGCGCCGCAGCCTGTTCCAGTTCGGCGACGTCTACCTGCACCTGATCGAGTCGGACCGGCCGCCCGGCCCGGCCATCGCGAAGGTCACCGACCACCCGGAATTCCGGGATCTCAGCGACCGGCTGACGGCCTACATCAGCCCGCACAACCCGGACACCTGGCGCAGCCCGAAGGACGCCATGGCCCACGAGTTCTACCGCTGGGAGAACCCCGGCGCGAAGTGACCCGCGGCCCGGACGGGACCCGCACACCGAGTGTGCGGGTCCCGCCGTGCGTGGCCGGTCCGCAGCCGGAGCCGAAGCGGGCAGAGAGCAGGAAGAGAGCAGGAGAAGACGGCATGAACCCGACCGACACCGACCACTTCCCCGCGGATCCGGCCCGCCCGCACGACGGCGACCCGGCCCGCAACTCCCTGCGCGTGCTCGTCCTGTCCGGGTCCTCCCGCACCGGATCGGTCAACACGCGCCTCGGCTCCCTGGTCGCCGCCCTGGTGGCCCGGGCCGGCGCCACCGCGCAGGCCGTGACGCTCGGCGACTTCCCCATGCCGCCGTACGACGGCGACGCCGAGGCCGACGAGGGGCTGCCCGCGGGGGCCCTTGACCTGTGCGGGCGGATCGAGGCCGCGCAGGCCCTGATCATCGCCTCGCCCGAGTACAACGCCTCCGTCCCGGGGGTGCTGAAGAACGCCATCGACTGGGTGTCCCGCTACCGCCCGCAGCCGTTCAAGGACAAGCAGACCCTGCTGGTCTCTGCCTCGCCCTCGATGGTCGGCGGCAACCGCGGACTGTGGGCCCTGCGCGTACCGCTGGAGCACCTCGGCGCACGCGTCTACCCCGACATGTTCAGTCTGGCGGGCGCGCACCAGGCGTTCACCGAGGACGGCGCCCTCGCCGACCGGGGCCTCGGCGAGCGGCTCACCACGACGATCGGTTCCTTCCTCGACCTCGTCGAGGCCGACACCCGCTACCTGTGCCTGCAGCGCCGCTGGTACGAGTTCCTGGGCGACCGCACCGACGCCCCGGTGACCTCCCGCGCCCAGGACTGATCATCATCGGCCACAGGGCGTGAGCTATGTTGGAGCGTGAGTGACATGAGCTAGGGAGGCCCTCGAGTGTCATCGGGGCAGCAGGCACGCGCACAAGCGGCTGCGATCACACGCGGGAGTCAGTCGTCCGAAGAGGTCCGTCCTCCGGCCGACCGGCTCCTCGCGCTCTTCGACGGCCGCCGCCTGTCACCGGGCCAGCGCCGCATCGCCCAGTACCTGATCGACCACCTCACCGAGGCCGCGTTCCTCTCGATCACCGAACTCGCCGAACGGGTGGGCGTGAGCCAGCCCTCCGTGACCCGCTTCGCCTCCTCCCTGGGCTTCAGCGGCTACCCGGCCCTGCGCGACGTGCTGCAGCCGATCGCGCTCAGCGCGGTCGCCGGCGCCACCGACACCCGCGCGCAGATCCGCCGCAACGAGCTGCAGGAAGCCGTCGACGCCGAGATCCAGAACCTGGAGAACGTCCGCAGGCTGCTCGCCGACACCGACCAGGTGCTGGACATCGGCCGCGAGCTGGCCGCCTCGGTGCCGCTGACCATCCTGGGCCTGCGGATCTCGGTCTCGCTCGCCGAGTACTTCGCCTACGCGGCCCGGCGCATCCACCCCGACGTGCGCCTGGTGACCCGCGGCGGCAGCGTCGCCTTCGACGCGCTGCTGCAGTCCAGGGCGGCCGGTGGGACCTGGGTGCTGGCCTTCGCCATGCCGCGGCACGCCAAGGAGACGCTGGCCGCCATCCGCGCCGCCCGCAGTACGGGGCTGCGCGTGGTCCTGATCACGGATCCGACCCTGGGGCCGCTGGTGGACGAGGCGGACGTGGCCCTGACGGCGGGTACCGGGTCGCGGCTGGTCTTCGACTCGTACGCGGCGCCCGGGATGCTCTCCGCGGCCCTGCTGCAGGCGATGGCCGATGCGGACCCGGAACGGACCCAGGCGCGTCTGGAGGGCTACGAGCACGTGGCCGACCAGCACGGTTTCTTCCTTTAGTCCCGTTCTGCGCGCTCCACCAGGCGATATTCAGCCTTCGCGGTGCATGAAATTTTTCATACGCTTGCTTACTCGACGGTATATATGTTTACTGGCGACGGCGCTCCGGATCCACCAGATGCCAAGGAGGACCCCCATGTCCTCCCGAACGCACGCGCGGCACGACGAACCTCCTCACGTCGCGACCGCGTGTCGGGTCCAGGCTTTGGATCCCTGCAGAGCGCCCATGGCGGCCTCGGTCAACCCCTGGGCCGAGGCCGCCCCCCAGAACGTCTCGATCAGAGTTCGACACCACTCGGAAGTGACGAGAATGCCTCAGACGGCCACGTTTACCCTCAGCCCTGACTGGCCCATGCAGGTCAAGGCGCCCGGTACGCACGACTGGGAGCGCACGGCCACGCGCTGGCTGCGGGACCTGCTCCCGGCCCGCTACGGCGGCTACCTGACGCTCACCCGTCACCACGCACTGCTGGCCCGGCACGTCCAGCTCCAGCTGCAGCACGAGATGCGCGCGGTGCGGACGGCCCTGCAGACCAGCCGCGCCGAGCTGCCCACCATGGGCATCGCCGAGTCGGTCATCGAGAACTCCATCAGGATGTACGCCGTCGAGCTGGAGCAGCTGGGCCGGCTCGCCCGCGGCGCGCGCCTGGTGTCCGACGCGCTCCTCGTCGGCACCCCCGCCCAGCGCAGGCGCTGACCGGGCCCGGACGCGCTCCTCAGGGCTTCCACGAGCGGAGCCTGGCGGCTACGTCGAAGACGGTGGCGCGCAGCATGCGGATATCGGTGATGAGGTCGCGCCACTGGGCGTAAGTGGCGTCCACCGTCTCGCCGGAGGCCTCGATGTAGGCGACGGCGACCCCGTAGGCGAAGTACTCGTTGGAGTCGGGGAGCGGCCGGAGCAGCACGATCGCGTCCAGCAGGGCGGCCGCACGCCAATAGGCGTCGGGGTCGTCCACTTCCAGACTGGGCGTGTTCACCCGGTGCCGGGCCACGGCGGCGACCAGCGCGGAGTGGTCGGCCACCGCCACGTCCTTGAACAGCGCCTCCTGCCGCTCCAGCAGCCAGCGGTGATCGATGTGCAGTTCCACGTGTCCGAGTATCCCCGCCCGAGGCCCGGCCGTGGGGCTTTTCGGGTCGGGCGGGGACGCGCTCGGGGCTACGGCTTGGGCAGCGTGCAGCCGGGGCGGTTCAGGTCGATCTTGTTGCCGGGGGCTATGCAGGGGACGACGATGTACGTCTGCTGTGCGTAGTTGATGCCCCGGCGGACCGTCACGTTGCCGTTCTGGTCGACCTCGCAGGGGTTGTTCACCGTGCAGCGGCCGCCGTCCTCGTTGCCCGTGTTGTTGACGGCGACGACCTTGCCGGTCGCCGTGTCGATCACCGGCGAGCCGGAGGTGCCACCGATGGTGTTGCAGGCGGAGGTGTAGCGGACCGAGTCCTTCCAGGTCCAGTCGCCCTCCTGGAGGCGGTAGGCGAAGCCGTCCACGTTGCAGCTGTAGATCCGCTTCCAGTAGCCGGAGACCACCTTGATCGCCGAGCCCTGGGCCGGGCGCACGTCGTTGAGGGTCAGCGCGGTGATGCCGTACTGGCTCTGGATCTGGGCGTAGGTCCGGGTCAGCTGGTAGATGGAGATGTCGGTGTCGGTCATCGTCGCGTACGCGATCTTGTTGGCCCGGAGCGTACCGACCTTCGATCCGGCGGAGTTGAGCAGCGAGAACGAGCGGGTGGACGCGCGGTCCTCGATGACCTCGCCGGCCGCCGGGAAGCCCGATTCCAGGCAGTGCCCGTTGGACAGGACGAGCGCGGGGTCGTTCGGCCGGGAGCCGGGCGCGCGGACGACGGAGCCGGAACAGTTGCTGAGGGCGACGGTGCCTGCGAAGTCGACCGCGGCGGCGGCCTCGGGGGTGGTGGGTGCGGTGGGTGCGGTGGGTGCGGTGGGTGTCACGGGTGCGGCGGGCGCGGCCACGGCGGGGGTGACCGCCGCTCCCAGCAGGAGCAGGGAGAGTAACGCGCCGACGAGAGGCTTGTTCATGTGGGGGTCCCCTCTGATGACCATGCGACCGGAGGTCTTCCGGTTGTCATGTGCATTGTTGGGAGGCCCGCGTCAAGTCGCAAGGGTGCATGGGCAGTTGGTGCCAGGCTCGGCAGGGGGGTCCCGAGTCCGGTGCAGGGCCCCGGATCCGACCCCCGCACAGGTGTTCCGCCCCGGTGGCTTTGCCTCCTACGGTCTGTGCAGCACAGTTCCGGACCAGGAGGCAGCGTGAAGCGCGACATCGACATCGACATCGACCAGCTCGTGACGGCGATGAAGGCGGTCGACGAGGCGGGGCGGCTCTTCGAGGAGGCGCGCGCCGTGTACGAGGCGCGCGGCCTCAAGAGGGTCAGTGACGACTTCAAAGTGGCGGGCGGGTCGGTCCAGACCCTGCAGGGAGCCGAGGAGATGGCCCTCGGGGCCCGCAAGTACCTCGCCGAACTCGCGACCGTCGCCGGCTATGCCGCCGCCGGTCTTCAGGAGCGCGCGGGAGAGAGACCTGTGACCGCCCGGGCCGGTTTCCCGGGCATCGCGGGCGGCGGCGCCCGGATGGCCCGCCCGCTGCTCGATCCGACCCTGGAGGGGCTGCGGCTGCTGCTGGCCGTCGACTTCTTCGAGTCGGAGTTCAAGGCGGCGATCGAGGACGTCGTGCGGGCGGAGAAGGCGACCTACCCCGATCCCGCCACGTTCCGCATCCCCACGAGGGGCGGCCGCCCCGCCAAGGCCGGCCGTACTCCCTGAGGCCCTGTGGGGGGCCGATCGGGCCCGGCCGGCGTCGCCCGGGGTGCCGGGCCGGCCCGACGGGGTGAGGCTGGGGGTATGCATCATGCACCCGTCGTCGTGCACCGGATCTTCCCGTCGGGAGGCCGTCAGGTGACCCTGCGGACCTCGAACAGGGAGGAGTCCCTGGGCCTCGCCCGCTCCGACGAGGACGTCATCGAGTTCCTGCGCCGGGCCGGCATGCCGGACCCCGACGACGTGGTCCTCGGCGGCACCGAGCTGCTGGACTGGGAGGGTGACACCCCCCACGTGTACGAGGCCGACCCGCCGACCGACGACCTGCCCTGAGCGCCCGGGCGCCCGGTGCCGGAGCGCCGGGTGCCGGGTGCCGGGTGCCGGTGGGACGGAGGGCCGACCGGACCGGTCAGCCGTGGTGCAGGGCCTCCAGTACGGCCAGCTCCTTCCCGGACAGACGCAGAGCGCCGGCGGCCACGTTCGCCTCCAGGTGCTCCGGATCGCCCGTACCGGGAATGGCCAGCACGTGCGGCCCCCGCTGGAGCGTCCATGCCAGCCGTACCTGCGCCGGGCTCGCCAGGTGCGCCAGGGCGACGGCGAGCACCTCTTCGCTCTCGGTGCCGCCCGCGCCGCCCTCCCGCCGGGTGCCCGCGATGGAGTAGAAGGGCACGAAGGCGATTCCCAGCTCACCGCAGGCACGCACCAGGGCGTCCTGCTCGGGCCGCACCCCGATCCCGTACATGTTCTGCACGCAGACCACCGGTGCGATGGTGCGGGCCTCGGCAAGGTGCTCGGGGGTGACGTTGGAGATGCCCAGGTGGCGGATGAGTCCGGCGTCGCGGAGCTCGGCCAGCGCGCCGAAGCGCTCGGCGATGGAACCGGTGCCGACGATGCGCAGGTTCACCACGTCGAGGTGGTCCCGGCCGAGCTGGCGCAGGTTCTCCTCGACCTGGCCGCGCAGCTGCCCGGGGGTGGCGTGGCTCCACACCCCGGACGGGTCGCGGCCCGGTCCGACCTTGGTGGTGATCACGAGGTCCTCCGGGTAGGGGCGGAGCGCCGCATTGACCAGTTCGTTGGCGGAGCGCAGCGGCGAGAAGTAGAACGCCGCGGTGTCGATGTGGTTCACCCCGAGCTCGACCGCCCGGCGCAGCACGCCGATCGCCTGCTCGCGGTCCCTCGGTGCGGCGTCCTCCGCGAACGCCGCGCCGGTCTGGGGCAGGCGCATCGTGCCGAATCCGATCCGGTTGACCGTCAGGTCGCCGAGGTTCCAAGTGCCCGCAGCTGCCGCGGACATCGTCTGTGAGGTCATGCCCGGATGATCTCCACAGGGTAGGCTGCCAGGCCATTGATTAGGGCATGACTGAATCCTCGGGGTGGCCGTGCTGGCGGAACTGGCGTTCTCCGTGAGCGACCTGGCGCAGATGCGCTTCGCCGTCGCCCCGATGTGGGAGGTCGGGCCCAGCTACCGGCTGCTGGCCTCCGGATCCACGCCCCTCGTGCACCGGCCCTGGATCGAGCAGGTGCGGCCACGGCTGACGGCGGCCGGCCTCGACCGGGGCTGGCTCGCCGAGCTGATCCCGCCCTCGGGATACGTACCCGACTTCCTCAACCCGGCGCCGACCGGGCCGGCTCCCTCCCTGGACGAGGAACTGGCCAGGATCCGGGCCGCGTCCCCCGCCCGGATCCGCCAGGACCTCGACCGCCTGGGGCAGGAGCAGGGAGGTCTCGGTCCGCGCTCACGGACCCTGTACGCCGAGCCGCAGGCCAGGCTGGTCCGGGTCGTGGAAGAGATCGAGACCTACTGGGGGCTGGCCCTGGCCCCGTACTGGGCACGGATCCGCGCGGTACTCGACGCCGACGTCTTCCACCGGGCCCGGCAGGCCGCCGAGCACGGAGCGGGCCGTCTCTTCAACGACCTGCACCCCTCGGTGAGCTGGGGCGACAGCGCGCTCCGACTGGCACACCGGCACCGCCCCCTGTCCCGCGGGACGGCGGGCTCCGGGCTGCTGCTGATCCCCTCGGTCTTCGTCCGGCCCGTCCCGTTCACCCGCGTGACGCCCCCGGAGCCGCCCCAGCTCGCCTACCCCGCACGGGGCACCGGCTCGCTGTGGGAGCCGCGGCCCAGGGCCAGGACCGAGGCCCTGGCCGCCGTACTCGGCCGCTCCCGGACCCGGCTGCTGACCGAACTGGAAACCCCCGCCTCCACCACCGAACTGGCCCGCCGGACGGGGCTCTCGGCCGCCGGAGTGTCCCAGTACCTCACCGCGCTGCGCGACGCGGGCCTGGTCAGCGCCCACCGGGCCGGCCGCTCCGTGCTCTACGCCCGCACCTCCGTCGCCGAGTCCCTCCTCGTTGCCTACACTCCAGGCGTCGAGCGGAGACGATCACCGGGAGGGGCACCGTGAACGAGCGCCAATGGAGCCTGGAGGAGCACATCGTGGTGGACGCCGCTCCGGCGGACGTCCACCGGATGGTGTCCGACCTGCGGAACATGGGCCGTTGGAGCCCGGAATGCCGCCGAGTGTGGGTGCCCCGGCCGCCGGCCCGCCCCGGCAGCCGTTTCGTGGGGCTCAACCGGAGAGGACCGTTCATCTGGGTCACCGTGGGCCGGATCAAGGCCCTGCGCGCACCGGCGACATCGCCGGACGGGTCGGGCGGGTTCACCTTCGACGTCGGCATCTTCGGCCTGCCGATCGCGCGGTGGGGCTACCGGTTCGAGCCGGAGGGTGCGGGCACGCGCGTCACGGAGACCTGGCAGGACCTGCGCGCCGGGCGCGGTGCCCGCCTGACCGTGCTGCTCGGCACGGTGTTCGCCGGCACCGGCCCGGAACACCGCATCGCGGTCAACCGCGCCGGGATGCGCACGACCCTGGACCGCCTGGCGGCCGCATGCGCCGGGCGCGGCGGCCGAAGCGCGGCCTGAGGATCAGGCCGCGCCGTCCTTGCGGGAACGGCCGAACTGTTCGTCCAGGACGGACAGCCGCCGCCAGTACTCGTCCTCGTCGATCTCCCCGGCGGCGAAGCGCCGCCCCAGGATCGCGATCGGCGACCGCTCGCCGTACGCCACCGCCCCGCGGCGCCCGCGCCACACGGTACGGCGCAGCAGGGTGACGACGCCGACGACGACCGCGGCCCAGATCAGCGGAAGGAACAGGATCCACGGGCCGGGCCCGTCGTGGGCGAGGGTGGTGAAGGTATCCATCGCGGTTCATCTCCTCGGAAGCACGGACGTTTCGTCTCACCCCGAGACTCCCTCCGAGGGGCACCCCACGTCGTCGTACGGAGGGCTGCGCCCCGTGTACTTCCGCGGTAGTACGGCCGGACCGTCCGCAAGGGAAGGGGCGCACGCCGGCGGAGTGTTCGGTCGCGGGTGTCACCCGCACCCTGCAAAAGAATTGGTGCTGCTCCGAGACGTCTGCCAGGCTTTCCGGCATGCCGGATGATCTTGAGATGGGCGAGGACGAGGTGGCGGTCGCGGAGCGCTGTTGGCTCGAGGCCGACCCACTGATCCTGGCCGGTCGGACGCTGCCGGCCATGGTGAAGATCCGGAACGCCTTCGGCGTCGACATCCGCGACGGGCTGGACCTTCTGAACGAGCGGTACGACAAGCTCCAGCGCGAACAGCCGGAGAACTTCGCATCGGGCCCCTGGGCGTACTACCGCGGCCGCTAGGCCGTCTCTTTCGGACCTTGCCGGGCCCGGCCTGCCCGGCCCGCCCTGCACGGCGCCCCGCCGCGTTGTCGAAGCGCTCTCCGGATCACCCCGACGGGGCGCGACCGGTGCATGCCGGGGCGGCGGTGGTGTCAGGCGCGGGCGATGACCAGCAGGGTGAACGCGGCGACGATGACGGCGACGCGGATGTAGTGGTAGCGGCCCCAGCGGTGCAGCTGCTCCTTCCAGTCGGCGGGGCGGTTCTCCGGGGTCCAGGTCTTGTTTCGGTTGTTGATCGGGACGAGCAGCAGGATCGACATGACCACGCTGAGGATCAGCAGTCCGGCGGCGGTGACGACGAGTCCGGCGCCGTGGTGGTCCCATCCGGCGACGGCCCAGATCGCGCTGAGGACGAGCGAGCCCACGTACCAGAACGGCATCAGGGCACCGAGCATCCGGCCGCCGTGGGCGTGGCCGAGCTGGCCGCTGTCCTCGGGAAGGGCGTCCAGGATCCGGTTCATGATGAAGGCGACGGAGAACTCCACCCCCACCATCAGGCCGACCACGACGACGGTGACGACCTCGAGTGCATTGAGCATGGCGATCCCTCCGGTCTAGCGTTGCTAGATGATGGGGCAACGCTAGTACTGCTAACGCTCGAATGTCTAGCGATGCTAGGATCAATTCATGTCGGTACAGGAACGCAAGCAGCGCGAAAGGGCGGACCGCGAGCGCCTCATCGTGGCGACGGCCCGCGAACTCGCCGAGCAGCAGGGCTGGGACGCAGTCACCACCCGCCGGCTCGCCGAGCGCATCGAATACAGCCAGCCCGTCCTCTACAGCCACTTCCGCGGCAAGCGCGAGATCATCGGCGCCGTCGCCCTGGAAGGCGCCGCCGAGCTGGCCGCAGCGGTGCGTGCCGCGGCCTCCGGAGCGAACAGCCCGCGCGAGCGGGTCGCCGCCCTCGCCCGCTCGTACCTCGACTTCGCCGAGCACAACCCGGCGGTCTACGACGCCTTGTTCCAGCTCGACGGCGGCCTGGCGTACGCGCAGGAGGACACCCCCGAGCCGCTGAAGGACGCCTTCGCCGCCCTGCTCGAGTGCCTCGCCGAGGTCGCCGGCGACGGCGTCCACCCGGGGCTGTTCACCGAGGTGTTCTGGGCGGCGCTGCACGGCCTGGCCACCCTGACCCGAGCGGGCCGTCTGCTGCCCGAGGAAGCCGGGTCGAGGGTGGAGCTGCTGGTGGACCGGCTCGCCATGGTCTGACACACCGTCCCGCCGCTGCCCGCCTGAGGCAACGCTTCCGGTCACTCGCACCCACACGGCGCAGCCGCAGACCGCGGGGCCCCGCACCCCGGACGGGGCACACACCCCGAAGGCTGCGATGATCGTCGATCACGACCCGCTGCACGCCCAGGACCGCATGCGTTCGCGGAGGGGCCGTCAGCTGAGCCAGCCGGGGCGGACCAGGCCGGACTCGTAGGCGAGGACGACCAGTTGGGCGCGGTCGCGGGCGCCGAGTTTGACCATGGTGCGGCTGACATGTGTCTTCGCGGTGAGCGGGCTGACGACCAGGCGCCGGGCGATCTCCTCATTGGACAGGCCCATGCCCACCAGGGCCATCACCTCCCGTTCCCGGTCGGTGAGCCGGCCCGGACCGGCCGCCGCGGCGGGCTGCTTCGAGCGGGCCGCGAACTCCGCGATCAGGCGCCGGGTGACCCCCGGGGACAGCAGGGCGTCGCCCGCGACCACCGCCCGGACCGCGCGCAGCAGTTCCTCCGGCTCGGTGTCCTTGACCAGGAAGCCGGAGGCGCCCGACCGGATCGCCTCGAAGACGTACTCGTCGAGCTCGAAGGTGGTCAGCATGACCACCCGCACGGCGGCCAGGGACTCGTCCTCGCCGATCCGGCGGGTCGCGGCGAGCCCGTCCAGCACCGGCATCCGGATGTCCATGAGCACGACGTCGGGGTGCAGCTCCCGCACCCGTCGCACGGCCTCCTCGCCGTCGGCGGCCTCGCCCACCACCTCGATGTCGGGCTGGGCGTCGAGCAGCGCCCGGAACCCGGCCCGGACCAGCAGCTGGTCGTCGGCCAGCAGGACGCGGATCACTGGTCCTCCGGATATGGATCGGCCCTCAGCGGGAGTACGGCGATGACCCGGTATCCGCCGTCCGGCCGGGGTCCGGCCTGCACGGCGCCGCCCAGGGCCGTGGCCCGTTCGCGCATTCCGACGAGACCGTTGCCGCTGCCGTCCGAGGCGCCGCCCGTGGCCGGACCGTCGTCGTCCACCCGCAGCTCCAGGGCGTTCGGCTGCCATGCGAGGCGGATACGGGCGCCGCGCGAAGCGGAGTGCCGCATCACGTTGGTCAGCGCCTCCTGCAGGATGCGGAAGGCGGCGAGGTCGATGCCGGGAGCCAGCGCCCTGGCCTCCCCCTCGGCCGAGACGTCCACGCTCAGCCCTGCTGCCGCCGCCTGTTCCACGAGCTCGGGGAGGCGGCCCAGACCGGGTGCGGGGGAGCGAGGTGCCTCGCCGGGGGAGCGAAGGGTGTCGAGGACCTGCCGCACTTCGCCCAGTGCCTCCTTGCTCGCCGCCTTGATGGTGGCGAGCGCCGTACGGGCCTGCTCGGGATCGGAGTCGAGCAGGGCCAGCCCGACCCCCGCCTGGACATTGATCACCGAGATGCTGTGGGCGAGGACGTCGTGCAGTTCGCGCGCGATCCGCAGCCGCTCCTCGCCCACCCGCCGTCTCTCGGCCGCCGCCCGCTCGGCCCGGTCCCTGGCCCACTGCTCCCGGCGTACGCGGACCAACTCGGCCACGGCCAGCACCGCGAGCACCCATGCGGTGGCGCCCAACTCCTGCGCCCAGGGCGTCGGGCCGTCCCCGGAGGGCGGAAGCCAACGGTAGAGCCAGTGCCCGATGAGCAGGTGCCCGGCCCAGAGCAGGCCGACGGCTCCCCAGGCGGCCCGGCGGTGTCCGGCGACGACGGCGGCGAAGCAGGCCAGGGCCAGGCTGAGGAACACCGGGCCGTACGGGTATCCGGCGCCCAGGTAGACCAGGGTGACGACACTGACCCCGTACGCCACGGCCACCGGATACCGGTGCCGCACCACGAGCAGAGCCGGCCCGAGCAGGAGCAGGAGCCGGGCGAAGCCGTCGAGCGGCACCCGCCCGCCCTGCGCATGCGCGGCCCACCCCGCCCCGATCTGCGCGAAGACCGCGACGAGCAGCGCGGAGCGCCAGGCCGGGCCCCGCCCGGTCCGCTCCACCCATCGCCGCCACGGGGGACCCGGGCGCTCGTGCAGCTCTTCCATGCGGCCACGCTAGACCTCGCCCCACATCACCCGCGTCACCCCGGCGTAGCGTTTCAGGCGTACTCCCCACGTAGTACACGTTTCCGGCTTCCCGTCCGGCCGGACGACCTCCCGACCGGTGCCGGGACCTGATCGACAGCCGGTGGTGAAGGCGGACCGATCAGGCTAGGTTGCACGGAACCGGAGGGTGCGCGAAGGTCCGCCCCCGGGACCGACCGGCCGCCGCACTGCCGTAAATTGTCCCACGGCCCGCCCGGTAAGGCCGGGCAAAACGGACGAGTTGGGGCAGGTGTGGGCAGGACATGGTGCGACGCGGACGTGCGGAAGCGGACCGAGGTGCCCCCTCCGCCGTACCCACGGTCCTGGGCGCCGGGATAGCCGCGGCGGCCGACGGCGGGAGTGCGGCACGGGGCTGGCTCCGCCTCGGGCGCGACGGCCGGCTCACCGCCTACGCGAGCTGCGCCGAGGGCCTGGTGCGCTGGACCGAGTCCGCGCCCGGCTCCGACGTCTGGCAGGGGCCGGACCTGTTCCCCGTGGAGGGGTGGGCGGGCCGGTTCACCCTCGCCCAGGACGCCAACGGCTTCGTCTGGTTCGCCGGCACCCGCTACCGGGACGGGGCCCGGGGCGGCCGCGAGCTCATCATGGCCGCCCAGTACCAGACCGGTCGCCCGCTCGGCGACTGGCGCGCGGTGGGCAACCCGTTCCCGGAGCCCGAGCAGGAGGGCGGTGAGCCCCTGCCCCCGCCCGGGGACCCGATCGTGCTCCCCGACGGCACCGGGTCGCTCCACATCCTCACCACCCGGTTCGGTGCCGGAGTGTGCGGCCGGACCCGACGCACCGACGGTAAATGGGGCAATTGGGTTGACTATCAGGGCAAATGGGTCCGAGGGGCCGTGGTTCCCCTGGTGACGGCCCAAGGCCGGGCCGAATTCCTGGCCCCCTTCCGGGGCGGGGCCTCGTACTGGGGTCAGGACTCGCCGGGGAGCGACTTCAGGTGGCTCGGTCGCATCGAGGCCGATGCCGTCGAGGGAACGTACAGCTCCTGCGAAACGGGCCCCGGCACCGGCACCTATTTCTGGCGCCACCCGGCGGACGGCGGTGTCGTCGCCTACCGCCCGCAGGCGCCCGCCGGTGCGTCTCCCGCGCTCATGCCGCTGGGGGGCGCGGGCGGGGTCGGCCCGGTGGGCGTGGCCCGTACCCGTATCGACGGTTATGACTGCACCGTCCTGCTGCAGCGGGGGGCCGAGGGTTACCCGGAAATCGCCGCATACCCGACGGAGGGTGAGCAGTACGGCACTTGGTGGGCCCCCGTGGGGGGTCGCTGCGCGGGGTTGCCGGCCATCTCGCTCGACGCCCGGGGCTCGGTCGCGATCGCGATGATCGACATGGACGGCGGGCTGCTCATCGCCCGGCAGGATCTGACGGATCAGGGTCTGGCGTTCCACCCCTGGCGCCGCGTGGGGTGACCTACCTCACCAGAGTGCCGGTCCGATGCCGACAGAAGCGTCATGTCTGCGCACGTCACCCCGGACCGGCGGGGAGTTGGGCTCCTCGGTGAATGCCGAGTGTGGTCATTCATTCGCATACGTGAAGCCTTGAGCAGGTGAAGCGTTCGTGAATACTTGCTCGCCATTAAGTGATTGCCCTACGCTGCCCACACGCTGTCAAGGTCGCATAAGTGTGCGGCCGGGGACGGTGGGGCGGGTCGAGTGTTCGGGGAGCGGTGGGTGACCAGATTCAGGGGCGGGTCTGGCGGCGTGCCTCGGCAACTCCCGGTGCGCCCCGAGAAGTGTGACGATCGAGGAGCTTTCTGAGTGGCAGGTATGCCCCGCCTGAGCGTTGTCGTGCCCTTCCAGGACGTTGAGATATACCTCCAGGAATGTCTGGAATCGATAGCCAGGCAGACGTTTTCCGACCTCGAAGTGATCATGGTCGACGACGGCTCGACCGACTCCTCGACCGCGATCGCCGCCGACTTCGCCCGCCGCGACCCCAGGTTCAAGCTCCTGCGACAGGAGTCCATGGGGCCGGGTCATGCCCGTAATGTCGGCATTCGCGCCGCTCATTCGCAGGCCGAATTCCTCGCGTTCGTGGACGGCGACGACGTCATACCCGAGTACGCCTACGAGCTGCTCGTGCAGACCCTCGAAGGTTCCGGTTCCGATTTCGTGTCGGGCAACGTGCAGATGATGAACTCCACCAAGAGGTGGCAGTCCCCGCTGCACAAGGCGCCCATGCAGAAGAGCAAGCGCGGCACGCACATCACGAAGCTGCCCGACCTCATCTATGACCGCACGGTGTGGAACAAGCTGTTCCGGCGGTCCTTCTGGGACTACCACTACATCGCGTTTCCCGAGGGGGTCATGTACGAGGACTCCTGGGTCAACATGTTCGCCCACTTCCGGGCCGCCAAGGTCGACATCCTCACGGACATCGTCTACTTCTGGCGTCGGCGCGAGGGCGGCGCCGCGCCCTCCATCACCCAGCGGCACACCGAATTCAGCAACCTCCAGGACCGGGTCTCCGCGGTCCAGTCGGTCAGTCGCTTCCTGGCCGGACACCGTGCCCGGTCCTACTCGGACCACAAGCGCAAGTACGACCTGGCCTGCCTGAAATCGGACCTGATGCTGCACCTGAAGGTGCTGCCGGACGCCGACGAGGAGTACCAGGACGCCTTCATGCAGTGGGCGAACGAGTTCCTGGACGAGGCCGACGCGGACATCATCCAGGAGCTTCCCGCCGACGCCCGCGTCAAGTGGCTGCTGGTGCGCGAGGGTCGGCTGAAGGAGCTGCTCGACGTCGTCGAGTTCGAGCGCAAGGGCGGGCCGCTGCCCGTCCAGCGCCGCTTCCACCGCTACCTCAACTACCCCTATCTCGGCGACCGGTCGATCGGCCTCGACAAGAGCGCCTACCGGCTCGACAAGGAACTCTCGCTGCACGGGTCGCTCGCCCGGGCGCAGTGGGACGACTCCGACCATCTCATCCTGGAGGGGTCCGCCTACGTCCGCTTCATCAACGTGCACAAGCGGCACATGTCGATGAAGGCGATCGCGCTGCGCAACAAGAAGCAGAGCCGCGTGGTGGTGGCCAAGGCGAAGACCACCTACTACCCCCAGGCCACCGAGTACTCGCAGCAGAACCGCTATTGCTACGACTGGTCCGGATTCCAGGTCAGCTTCGACACTTCCCGTCTCAAGCACAAGGGTCAGTGGGTCGAGGGAACTTGGGACGTGGCCGCCGGTGTGCTGAGCCGCGGGCTGTTCCGCTACAAGGGCATAGCCAGGGGAGGTGCGGGCAGTGCGGCCAACCCGCCCTACCGGTACGTGGAGAAGAACACCCGAGTGGTGCCGCTCTTCATGCAGGGCAAGCTCAAGCTCCGCGTGGAGCGGGTCCGTTGCCGCATCACCCGGCACCGGGTCGTCGGCGACCACCTCGAACTCGGCGGCGTCTACCTGGGTGACAAGGCTCCCGAGTGGGGCAAGTTCCGGGTCACCAGCATGGGCGGTGCCGGCCGCCACGACTCCTGGGTCCACTTCAAGTACGGCGGCGAGGGCTGGTTCACCTTCGTCACCAGGATCCCGCTCAAGGCCCTGGTGCCTGGGCACCGCGGAGCGGACGACAGCGGAATCCCGCAGACCTGGAACACCGGCAGCAACGGCTGGAAGACCACCCTCCACGTCGAGGGCCGCAAGGCGGCCATCTATCCGGTCATGGCGGAGGAAGCCGAGGACGGCCACTACCGGCTCCCCGCCGCGCTGCAGACCGACGATGCGGACCGCGAGGTCTTCGTGCACCGCAACGGTTCCGGATACGTGGTGCTGTTCGAGCGGGACACGCTGCCGATGGCCACGTCGACGCAGTGGCTCCAGGACGGTTCCCTCGAGGTCACCGTCAGCTACGCGGCAGAGGACCGGCTGAGCGCTGCCGAGTTCGCCGCGGCGCACATCGTCGTACGCTCCCGGGCCCATGGCGCCGAGCGCGTCGTGCCCATCACCTGGCACGGACGGGAGTTCCGCTTCGTCGTTTCGCCGGCAGGCATGCGGACCCTCGCCGGAGACATCCCGCTGGCGGCCGGCCGCTGGGACTTCTTCCTGCGCCGCCAGGACCCCTCCGCGGTCACCCCGGAGAACCGCTCCAGCGACCTCATGGTCAAGATGACGCAGGGTCTGATCCCCACCCTGCCGAGCGAGATGAACAGCAACGAGCGCCGGTACGAGCTGCAGTCCGAGGCGTACGACCGGCTCTCGCTCCTGGTCCACTCGGCGATGCCGGACGAGGCCCGCGGCCCGTACCGGCAGAAGCTGATGCGCACCAAGACGTACCCGGCGGCCCGCCGCAAGCCCGTGATGCAGGCCGTGCTCTTCGACGCCTTCAAGGGGACCCAGTACTCCGACAGCCCGCGCGCGCTGCACGAGGAGATGGTCGGCCGGGGCCTGAACGTCGAGCACCTGTGGGTGGTGCGCGACGACCAGGTGGAGGTGCCCCCCACCGCGCGACCCGTCCGCATGTGGTCCCCCGACTGGTACGAGGCCATGGGCCGGGCTAAGTACGTCGTGGCCAACAACCACCTTCCGGACTGGTTCGAGAAGCGCGACGGCCAGGTCGTCGTGCAGACCTGGCACGGCACCCCGCTCAAGAAGATCGGGCACGACATCGAAGCCGTGCACTTCGCGGACAAGCGGTACCTGGAGCGCGTGGAGAAGGAGGTGCAGAACTGGGACATGCTGGTGTCCCCGAACAGTTTCAGCACCCCGATCCTCAAGCGGGCCTTCCAGTTCCCGGGCGAGATGGTCGAGAGCGGCTATCCGCGCAACGACGTCCTGCGCCGCGCGGACTCCGGGCAGCGGGCGGCCGAAGTGCGCCGCCGCATCGGTCTGCCGCCGGGCAAGAAGGCCATCATGTACGCGCCCACCTGGCGCGACGACCAGTTCTACGCACCCGGAAAGTACAAGCTCGACTTCCGTATCGACCTCGACGAGGCCAAGGCGCAGCTGGGCCACGACCACGTCCTGCTCGTGCGGCGCCACCCCAACGTCGTGGACCCCGTACCGGGCGCCGGCGACGGCTTCGTCTTCGACGTCTCCGACTACCCGGACATGGCGGACCTCTCGCTCATCGCGGACGTGATGATCACGGACTACTCCTCCCTGATGTTCGACTTCGTCAACACCGGGCGGCCGATCCTGTTCTTCACCTACGACCTGGACCACTACCGCGACACCCTGCGCGGCTTCTACTTCGACTTCGAGCAGTCCGCCCCCGGTCCGCTGGTCTACACCTCCCCGGAGCTGATCGGGGCGATCCGCAACATCGACCGCATCCAGCACGGCTACGCCGCCCGCTACCGCTGGTTCCAGCAGGAATTCTGCGACCTCGACGACGGCTACGCCTCGGCACGACTGACCGACCGCATCCTGATCGCCGGGGGGGACCTCGACCCCGCGCAGGCCCATGCGCCGGCCGTCGGCACGGCCGACAGTCACATCGGGCGCCAGTCCGTCCCCTGGCAGGCGAACACCCTCGGCCGGATGCCGGGCCAGCCGGTGAGAAGAATGGATTCCGAGCATGTCTGAGGCAGCCCAGAAAGCGCGCCGCGTCTTCACGGGCGTGGAGTCCTCCGGGCCGGTGCCCATCGAGTACCGCTTCTCGCACGCGAAGAACGGCAACCGTCATCTGATCGTGGTCTTCGCCAACCACGCCGTGCCCGGTGAATACGGCGGAGCGAACGGACCGCTCCACGACCTCCGGGCCAACATCCTCTGGGTCCGCGACCTGTTCGACGGGGACAACAGCCACTACCTGTGCAACGGGATGGACTTCGCGCTCGACGAATCCGTCGCCGGTCTCATCTCACGCGTCATGAACGCGCTGTCCCTGACTCAGGACGACTGCACCCTGTTCGGCACCTCCAAGGGAGCCGGCGCAGCTCTGTACTTCGGCCTGAAGTACGGGTTCAAGAACATCGTCGCCAGCATGCCCCGCTTCCTGACCGGCACGTACGTCGGGCAGGACATGCCGGGCGCCGCCCGGGTGACCCCGGGGGAGCGGGCGCAGGCGAACCTGCGCACCCTCGACATGGTCCTGCCGGAAGTGGTGCGCGGCGGCGTGCACCGCCCGGCCAACGTCTACCTCGTCTCCTCGCCCAGGGACGAGCACTACGCACGCCAGGTGGAACCGCTCCTCGCGCTGTTCCAGGGGTACGACAACTTCAACTTCGTCTACAACGAGTCCCCCCTGGTCGCCCCGCACGGGAGGGTGCCCCTGCGCAGCCTTCCGGCCGTCCTGGGTCTGCTCAACCTCCTCGTCGACGGAATCACGCCCCGCATCGGCATGGTCCGCAACGGCTACGAACAGCCGGACCGCAACACCTCCGCCATCGACGCCTATCTCGCCGACACCTCGCAGGTGAAGGGGGATTCCTTCCCCCGCCCGGTGGTCGTCGCCCCGGCGGCGAACACGCAGATGCCCCGGAACGCGATCCGTTTCGTGGGGACCGCTCCGGTGGGCGCGGTCCGGGTCAGCGTCTGGGAGGACGGCAAGTACCAGGGCGCCGCACCCGTTGCCGCAGACGGCAGTTGGACGTGGCAGCGGGAGAAGCCCTGGGCCCGGGGACGGCACGTGGTCAGACTCTTCGCGGCGGACGCGAACAACTATCACTCCAAGCGCACCGAAGTGATCTTCACGGCCCTGGAGGCGAGCAGCGCGCAGGAACCCGCACCGGTGCCGGTGCCGGTGCCGACGCCGGGACCGGCCCAGGTGCCCGTGCCGACGCAGCCCGTGGTGCTGACGGTGACGGCGCCGTCCCCGCAGCAGCAGGTACCCGGTCCCGCGGTCGGCTTCATGGGCTATGCGCCCGGCGCCGTGCGCGTGGAGTTCCACAAGGACGGTAACGGCCTCGGGGCGACCGCGGTGATGGCCGACGGCAGCTGGAGCTGGGACGCGGGCTGGGCCTGGCCCGAGGGCCCGCACTTCATCGAGGCCGTCGCGGTGGACGCCATGGGCGGCGCAGCCGCATGGACCACGGTGGCCTTCACCGTCGTCAACACCTACACCGTCCCCGCCCAGGGCGTCTACTTCAACGCGCGGTACTGACCCCGGCCGGATCCTCGGGGCGGCTCACCCACATCACCAGCGGCCGGTGGTCGGACGCCTTGGTGTCCACCACCTTGCAGCCGGTGCGGGGGAGCCGGGTGAACAGATAGTCGATCTTCGTGCCGTCCTTGAGGGTGGCGCGCCCCGCCCGTGAGCTGCCCTTCTGGTCGCACTCGCGGTAGGTGGTGTACGTCTCCGACGGCCAGATCCAGGCGGAGGTTTCCCGTTCGCCCACCGGCGGCGGCGAGTTGAAGTCCCCGCCGAAGACCGTGGCGGCGTCGGTCGACGCGGCGGCGACCAGCGAGCTCAGCTGGTCGTCGCGGAAGTCCCAGTCCGGGTGCTTGTCGTCGCTCTCCCGCAGCGAGAGGTGCGCGTTGCACACCCGCAGCCCCTGGGCGGGGACCCGGGCGCAGAGGATCCCGCGGTGCAGCCCCACCGTCGGCTGCTCGGTCGGGATCAGCTCCACGTCGGTGAGCCGGGAGGCTGCCAGCAGGCCGTAGCCGGCCTGCCCCCGCCCCTGCCCGGTGCAGTCGACGGGAGTCCTGAGCCCCTTGGCGTCCACCTCGGCGTACGGTTCGAAGACGGACTGCCACTCCGGGCCGAGGCTCCGGGCCGAGGAGAGCAGGTCCTCCGAACACACCTCCTGCAGGAGCAGGACGCGGACGTCGGAGTCGTCGATCAGTTCGCGCAGCTGCTGGAGCTTCTCCTTCGGGCTCCCGGTCTTCTCGCAGCTCCACTGCCGCACCCCGCACATGTTCCACGTCGCGACGGAGACCCCGTCGGCCGCCCGGCCGCCCGCACCCACACCCGTGACCGCATCGGGTGTCTGCGCCGACGCGCACGCGACCGTGGTCAACAGGCTCAGGGTCGTCGCCGTGCGGCCGAACCGGCGGCGAAGCGACCGCTGCCGCGACCACCGCTCGGTCTCCATGTGTCTCTGCATGCGGACATCATTGGGTATGCGCCGGTCAGACCGTGCATCGGGCCCGGCACGAACGGTTCCGCATCCCGTTCGGGTGCCGTGAAGCACCCGCCGGACACCGCCTAGGCTGGGGCGGTGACGAACGCGAGTACGAGCTTGAGCGGCGACCGGGTGCTGTACGGATGCATGGGCCTGGGCGGGAGCTGGGACCCCGATCCCTACGGGCCCGCCGACATCGACGCCGCCGAGGCGGCCGTCGGGGCGGCCCTCGACAGCGGGATCACCACCTTCGACCACGCCGACATCTACCGGCACGGGAAGTCCGAGGCCGTCTTCGGCGAGGTGCTCGCGCGCACGCCCGGGCTGCGCGAGCGCATCACCCTCCAGACCAAGTGCGGGATCCGCCTGGGCGACAAGGACCGCCCGGGCATCTACGACCTGCGCGGGGAGAGCATCACGCGGCGCGTCGAGGAGAGCCTGACCCGGCTGCGGACCGATGTGATCGACGTCCTGCTGCTGCACCGTCCCGATCCACTGGCGGACGCCGACTCCATCGCCTCGGCGCTGAACTCCCTGCACCGCCAGGGCCTCGTACGGAGCTTCGGCGTGTCCAACATGGGCGCCGCGCAGATCGCCCACCTCCAGGCCCGCCTCGACGTCCCGCTGGTGGCGAACCAGCTGGAGATGAGCCTGCACAGCCGTGACTGGGTCGAGGCCGGAGTACTGCTCAACACGCCGCAGTCCGCGCAGTGCGGGTTCCCCTTCGGAACGCTGGAGCACTGCCGCGACCACGGCATCCGCCTCCAGGCCTGGGGCGCGCTGGCACAGGGCCGGTTCACCGGAAGCGAGCAGACGCCCGCCGAACGGGCCACCGCGGCGCTGCTGGCCGAGCTGGCCCGGCAGAAGGACACCACGCCCGAGTCCGTCCTGCTGTGGTGGCTGATGCGGCACCCCGCCGCCGTCGCCCCGGTCATCGGCAGCGCGCGCCCCGAGCGGATCCGTGCCTGCCGCGACGCGGCGCTGCGGGAGCCCGAGCTCACGCACGAGGAGTGGTACGAGCTCTGGATCACGGCCCGCGGTGTGCCGCTGCCCTGACCGCGCGCCGCCACCGGCCGCCCTAACCCCTCCCGCGCGCGTGCGCAAGCGGACGGCGCCACGATGGAGTGAGGACCCGTACCTCGCACAGCTGTGGAGATCGCCATGGGCACGCACAAGCTGGGACCCGACACCACCGTCCTCGCGGACTGCCTGGAGGTTCCCGGCATCGGATTCCTCCCGGTCAACGCCTTCGTCCTGCACGCCGAGCAGCCGGTGGTCGTCGACACCGGCCTCGGCCTGCCGGACCGGGACTTCCTCGACACGCTCGGCTCGGTGATCGACCCGGCCGACGTGCGGTGGATCTGGCTGACCCACCCGGATCGCGACCACACGGGAGGACTCTTCGCGCTGCTCGAAGCCGCACCCGGGGCGCGGCTGGTCACCACGTTCCTGGGCGCCGGGATCATGTCCACCGAGCGGCCGCTGCCCATGGACCGGGTGTACTTCCTCAATCCGGGCCAGAGTCTGGACGTGGGGGACCGGACGCTGCACGCCTTCCGGCCGCCCCTGTTCGACAACCCGGCCACTGTCGGTTTCTACGACGACCGCTCGCGGACCTGTTTCAGTTCCGACTGCTTCGGCGGTGCCATGCCCACCGCGGACATCGCCATGAGCACCGACGTCGCCCAGGTGCCGGCCGAGGACCTGAGGGCCGCCCAGCGGCTGTGGGCGAGCGTGGACAGCCCCTGGGTGCAGATCGTGGACCCGGACCGGTTCCTGACCACCGTGGACCCCCTGCGCGCGATGGACCCGCAGACCGTCCTGTGCACGCACCTGCCGCCCGCGGTGGGCCTGACCGCGCAGCTCATCGACACCATCGCCGCGGTGCCGGGCATCGATCCCTTCACGGGGCCGGATCAGGCCGCGCTCGAACAGATGCTCGCGGGTTTCGAGCCCGGAGGTCCCGCGTAGTCTGTCCTCCACCCCGGCCGGCGTTCCCGTCAGCGCCCCGGCCGCCCGCAACCCGTACGGCGTCACCCGCCTCGCCGGAGTGACGGCCGGTCCGGCCGTCGGCGCCCCGCGGGAGACCGAACTCCGCTCCGCCGCAAGGGTTCCCGGTGGCGCGGTCGGCGCCCCGGGATGCCTCCGGCACCCCGTCCCACCGCACTTCCCGCTCGGTCAAAGCCCCTAATGTCATCCGTACTTGTGGGTACTGCGGCCGAATGGCGCCGGATTTGATAGTTCTGGACTGGTCCGGTGTGAGAAACCTGCGGGAAGGACACGGCATGTTCGATCTACTGCGCCCGGAGACCGTCGTGTGCCCCTTCTGCAAGGCCACTGCCGCCGACGGCGCGGTGCGGACCCTGAGGACCGGGGCCAGGTCGCTTTCGGTGACCTGGCACGCCCTCAATTGCCCGCACTACGCGGCCGACCGGATCCTCGCCGAGAACGAGAGCTGACGGCCTCAGGCCGGGGCGCCGCTCGGCTCCGCCTCCCGGGCCGCCCGGCGGCGCAGCGCGTCCTCGTCGGTGTCGGCATCGTAGGAGATCAGCTTCGGCAGCAGTGCGGCCAGCACCGCCACCGACGCCACACAGGCCAGCCCGCCGCCCCAGAACGCCGAACGGGTGCCGGTCCAGCCGGCCATGGTGCCGGCCCGGACCTGGCCGAGCTGCGGGCCGACGCTGTACGAGAGCACCTCGATGCCCGCGAGCCGGCCCCGCAGCTCCTCGGGGATCGTCTGGTTCCAGATCGTGGCCCGGCCCAGCCCGCTCACCATGTCGCCCGCGCCCGCCACCGCCAGGAACAGCAGCACGAGCCAGATGCCGGGGGCCGCACCGGCCCCCGCGATCGCCAGGCCCCACACCGCGGCCCCGCACACCACCAGCAGCCCGTGCCGGCGCCCCCGGGACATCCAGCCGCTGGTCATGCCCAGCACCAGCGAGCCCACCGCACCCGCCGCGTACATCAGACCCAGCGCCCAGACCGCGTCGAGCTCGTCCGCGAGGAAGGGGTAGATCGCGTTGGGGAAGGCGAAGAACATCGCCGCCAGGTCGACGGCGTACGTCCCCAGCAGCACGGGCCGGCTCCACGCGTACCGCGCGCCCTCGGCGATCCCGCGCAGCGAGGGGCGCTCGGCCCCCTTCGCGGGCGGCGCCGGACTGAGCCGCAGGCACAGCAGCACGGAGACGAGGAACCCGACGACGGTGACGCAATAGGCCGCCGCGTGACCCGCGTACGCCACGACCAGACCGGCCAGCGCCGGTCCGGCGATCGCACCGAACTGGTAGCGCAGCCCGTTGAGCGCGGCGGCGGCCGTGAGCTGGTCGTGCGGCACGATCCGCGCCATCAGCGATTCCAGGGCCGGCCGCTGGAGCCCGGCCAGCGCCGACACACCCGCTGCGACCACGTACAGCGGCCACAGCAGAGGATCCGGCAGCAGCGCGTTCACCAGCAGCACCAGAGCGAGCACCCCGAGACCGGCCTCGGTCAGCAGGATCATCCGCCGCCGGTCGACCGCATCGGCGAGCGCGCCCCCGTACAGCCCGAAGACCACCAGCGGCACCAGCTCCACCGCGCCCATCGCGCCGACCGCCAGGGGCGAGTCGGTCAGGTGCTTGATCTGCAGCGGCAGCGCGATCATCGCCATGAAAGAGCCGAAGTACGTCACCGTCCCCTGGTAGAACAACAGCCGGAAGTCACGGCTGGAGCGGAACGGGGTGGTGTCGGGCAGTAGGGCGGTCCATCGGGAAGTGCTCACGAGATGCCATAGTCCGCAAACGGACCGGCCGCGGCAACGGATTTTCTTCGCATTTGCTGCACACCGGGCCCGGGACACCGCACCCGGGGCCGGATCCGCACCCGCCACGGACGGGCGAATCCGGAACCCGGCGCGTGGCATGGCGGGCCCGCGGTGGCATCCATGCGTCATGCCGCCCGTGTCAGCGTTCCTGCGTACGGCCGCGTCGTACGCCTGGCGCCTGCTGGTGGTCGGCGCCGCCGTCTACGCGCTCTTCGCCCTGCTGGGCCGGTTCCACGAGATCGCCGTGGCACTCTTCCTCGGCCTCGTCGTCGCCGCCCTGCTGGGGTGGCCCACCCGGCGCCTCGGGCGGGTCCTGCCCCGCTCGGTCGCGGTCGCCGTCATCCTGCTGGGCAGCACCCTGATCCTGCTGGGCGTGCTGACCCTGGTCGGCGAGGCGGTGGCCGGGGAGAGCACCACCCTGGCCCGGGAGTTCCGCCAGGGACTCGCCAGCATCGAGGAGTACCTGGAGCGACCGCCCTTCCGGCTGAACCCGCACGCGCTCTCCGACCTCCAGGCCCGCCTCGGCGAGTACCTGTCGAGCCACCGCTCCACCGTGCTCAGTACGGCGGTCAGCGGGGCCGGGCGCCTGGTGCACGTCCTGACCGTCCTCGCCCTCGCCGCCTTCTGCTCGTTCTTCTTCCTGCACGGCGGCGACCGGCAGTGGTCGTGGTTCTGCGCGCAGCTGCCCCCGTCGGTGCGCGCTCGCGTGGGGATCGCCGGGAGCGCGGCCTGGCGCACGTTCACCGGGTACACCCGCGGGATCCTCCTGGTCGCGGCGACCAACGCGGTCCTGGTGGGGGTGGCGCTGTACTTCCTCGGGGTCCCGCTGGCCGTTCCGCTGGCGGTGCTGGAATTCTTCGCGGCCTTCATCCCCCTCATCGGATCGCCGGTCGCTCTGGCGGTCGCCGCGGTGGTCGCGCTGGCCGCGAAGGGGCCGCTCGTCGCGGGCCTGGTGGTCGCGCTGATCGTGGTCATCGGCCAGATCGAGGGTCATCTGCTGCATCCGCTGGTGATGAGCCGGGCGGTCCGGCTGCACCCGCTGGTGGTGGCGATCTCGGTGGTCGCGGGGGCCATCGCGGCCGGGGTCGTCGGAGCGGTGGTCGCGGTCCCGCTCGTCTCGGTGACCTGGTCGGTGCACACGGCGCTGCGCGACGCCCGCCTCGCGGCCGAGGACTGACGGAGTGAACGACGGCCGGTGACCGACGGCCGGGGTCCGCGGGCTCCGGGTCCGCGGGCTCCGGGGTCCGGACGGCGGACACCCGCCGTCGCTTCCTGCACAATCGCCTGATGAGCGATGAAGACCCCTACCTGTGGTTGGAAGACGTATCCGGCGATGCCGCCCTCGCCTGGGTCCGCGAGCGCAATGCCGAGACCGTGGACGCGCTGACCGGCTCCCCCGGGTTCAAGGTGCTCGAACAGGAGATGCGCGAGGTACTGGACGACGACGGCCGGATCCCCTACGCCGTCCGTCGGGGCCGCCACCTCTACAACTTCTGGCAGGACGCCGACCACGTGCGCGGCCTGTGGCGGCGGACCACGCTGGAGGAGTACCGGACGGACCGGCCGGCCTGGGAGGTGCTCCTGGACCTCGACGCACTCGCCCTGGCCGAGGGGGAGAAGTGGGCCTGGGCGGGCAGCCGGGTCCTGGGCCCCGAGCACCGGCACGCCCTCGTCCTGCTGTCCCGGGACGGCGCGGACGCCTGCGTGGTGCGCGAGTTCGACCTGGAGACCCTGGAATTCGTCGAGGACGGGTTCACCGTCGCCGAGGCCAAGACCCGGATCGGGTGGATCGACCACGACCGCGTCTGGATCGGCACGGACTTCGGAGCCGGCTCGATGTCCGCCTCCGGATACCCGCTCCAGGCACGCCGCTGGCGCCGCGGCACTCCCCTCGCGGACGCCGAGCTGGTCTACGAGGGCCGGCCGACGGACATGACCGCGTCCGGATGGCACGACGACACCCCCGGCTTCGAGCGGGACTTCGTCCACCGCCAGATCGACTTCTGGAACCAGGAGTTCTTCCTGCTCCAGGAGGACCCCGCCGCCCCGCCGCTGAAGATCGACGTGCCGGACGACGCGAGCGCCTGCGTCCACCGCGAGTGGCTGACCGTCACCACCAAGTCGCCGTGGCTCGGCCACCCCGCGGGCAGCCTGCTCGCCTTCGACCTCGGCGCCTTCCTGGCCGGGGAGCGCGAGGCCGAAGTGCTGTTCACCCCGGACGAGCGCACCGCCCTCTCCGGATACAGCTGGACCCGCCACCACCTCATCCTCAGCACCCGCGCCGATGTCTCCTCCCGGATGGAGCTCCTCACCCCGGGCGAGGGCGGCTGGCACCGCGCCCCGCTGCCGGGCCTGCCGCCGCTGTCCACCGCCTCGGTCACCGACACGGACCCGGACGTCGGCGACGAGTACTTCCACCAGGTCTCCGGCTTCCTCCAGCCCTCCACCCTCTACCGGGGCACGGCCGGCGACGACAGCGAGAGCGAGAGCCTCAAGCAGAGCCCGGCGCTCTTCGACACGGCCGGTCTCGCCGTACGCCAGTACTTCGCGACCTCCGCCGACGGCACGCGGGTGCCGTACTTCGTCGTCGGACCCGTGGACCGCCCGGGCCCCGGCCCCACCCTGCTCTACGGGTACGGCGGCTTCGAGATCTCCATGGTCCCGCAGTACAGCGCGGTCACCGGACGCGCCTGGCTCGCGCGCGGCGGCACGTACGTCGTCGCGGGCATCCGCGGCGGCCACGAGTACGGGCCCGGCTGGCACAAGGCGGCCCTCGGCGCGAACCGGGTCCGGGCGTACGAGGACTTCGCGGCCGTCGCCCGGGACCTCACCGCCCGGGACATCACCACCCCCGCCCAGCTGGGCATCGAGGGCGGCAGCAACGGCGGGCTGCTCATGGGCGCGATGCTCACCCGCGACCCGGAACTGTTCGGCGCGGTCGTCGCGCACGTGCCCCTGCTGGACATGCTGCGCTTCCACAAGCTGCTGGCCGGGGCCAGCTGGATCGCCGAGTACGGCGACCCCGACAGCCCGGCCGACCGGCCGCACCTGGAGGGGATCTCCCCCTACCACCGGATCCGGGCGGACGGGCCCGCGTACCCGCCGCTGCTCCTGCTCACCTCGACCCGCGACGACCGGGTCCATCCCGGTCATGCCCGCAAGATGGCGGCCCGGCTGCGCGAGTACGGGCATCCCGTCCTCTTCCACGAGCACCTCGGGGGCGGTCACTCGGGCGCCACCGACCACCGGCAGACCGCCTTCAACGAGGCCCTCGTCCACACCTTCCTGTGGGAGCGGCTGACCCCGCATAACTGATCGGACTGCGGGTCGTACGTGAACGGCAGGCATCCGTACGGGGGATTTGCGGGGTCAGTTGCTGCCGAGGGCCGGGTTGTGCTCCACCATCGGCGGATGCGACCCCGGCCAGGGAGGACCCCATGAGCACCCCGTACGCGTCCGCCGCCCCGTACTACGCCCGCCACCGGCCCCCGTACCCGGCCGAGTTCCACACGCTCCTCGCGGACCGGTTCGCGCTCGACGGCTCCCAGACCGTACTGGACCTCGGCGCCGGACCGGGCACGATCGCCCTGCCGCTGGCCCCGCTGGCCGAGCAGGTCTACGCCGTCGACCCGGAGCCGGCCATGCTCGCCGAGGGGGCCAGGCTCGCCGGGGAGCACGGGAGCACGAACATCGCCTGGCTGCGCGGCGACGCCGCCCGCATCGGCCGGCTGTGCCTGCCCCGGATCGACCTCTGCGTCATCGGCGGGGCCTTCCACCTGATGGACCGGGTCCGGGTGCCGGACGACCTGGACGCCGTGCTCGCGCCGCGCGGCGGGATCGTCGTCGTCACCTCCCTGGCGGCGGCCGGGCGGCACGGCCGACGTCCGTCCTGGCCGGCCGTCGTCGACGAGGTGTGCGCACGCTTCCTCGGGCCCGGTCACCGCACCGCGCACGGCCCGGCGGAGCCGGACGAACTGGCGCGGCCGGAGGGCCTGAAGGTCCTTCAGGACGTGGAGGACCATCTCGCGAAGTCGGCGTTCTCCCGTGTCGGGACCACCACGTGGGAGCAGTCCACCCGCTGCACGCTGGACCGGCTGGTCGGTCTGCAGTTCTCCCGCCCCTGCTCCGGCCCGGACCTGTTCGGCGACCGGAAGGACGCGTTCGAGTCCGAGCTGCGCCGCGCCCTGCTGGACCACGACCCGAGCGGTGTCTACGAACGGCCCGTCACCGTCGCGGCGACCATCGCGACCAGGCCCCGGCGGTGACCGCGGGCCGGGCCCACTGGGCGGACCGCCTCACCGGGCGGACCCTCACCGGGCCGGTCCGCCGACCGGGGCCGTCGGCGGCGCGTCCGGCCTACTCGCAGCCGACGCCGTCGCCGTCGCGGTCGAGGTGACGGCCGTAGCCGGGGTCTCCGCGGCGGACCGGGGCCGCCCCGGCCGCCCTGGCCGCCGTGCAGTTCCTGTAGTAGGCGCTGCCGCCCCCGCCGGACGAGGAGGAGTCCTCGGGCTGCTCGGTCGTGCGCTTCGGTGCCGGTGCGGGGGCGGATTCCGGCTGGGCGGCGGGCGTGGTCGGCGGCGCGGGAGCGGGGGTCGTGGGGGAGGGCTCGGCGGTCGGCGTGGCCGCGACCGTGGGTGTCGCGGTGGGTGTCGCGGTCGCCGTCACGGTGACCGTGACCGTGACCGTCGGCGCGGGCTGGAGCTGGGCGGCCGCCGGCTGGGGCTTCGGGTCCGAGGCCGAGGCGACCAGGACGATGAACCAGATCGAGGCGAGCGCGACCGTCACGATCCGGCCGGTCCTGCCCCAGCGGGCGAGGAAGGCCAGGGCGGCGCCCACCGGGGGCACGAGGAGCGTGGCGACGGCGACGGCCGGGACGGCCAGCGCCGGGTGCCAGCGCGGCGTCGGGGGCTCGGCGGGCGCGTAGGGGTGCGGCTGCGGAGGGTTCGGGTACAAGGATCTCCTGCCATGGACATGAAGAAGGCTGGGCGCCCAGTTAAGCAAGCCAGCCGAATCCAGCCATGTGGAATGGAGAAATTGAGCCATCTCGATCGAGGGTCAGGAAGCCGGACCCCCGTCCGGGGGCGGGACCTCCGCGGGAAGCGGCGGCCGGACCCGGTCGGCTCGCCGCCGCTCGCTGGCGCCGAAGGCCCGGTAGTTCTCCCGGGCCCCGCGCAGCGTCACGTGGTTGGGGCCGCCCACGTAGCGGTCGGGGTCCCGGTAGTCCCCGCCGTCGTCCTGCCAGCCGCAGACGGGGCAGATCTCGTGGTGCCCCGGCACCCCGACGGTCAGGTTCCCGCAGACGATGCACGGGAACGGGCCCGCGGCCGGTCCGTCGGCGAGTGCCGTGAGCAGCTCCTGCTCGCGGGCCGTGCTCAGGCCGGCCCGGCGGGGGCGCTCCAGCCCCTCGGAGCGTTCCCACCGCAGGATGTCCTCCAGCAGCTCCGCGCGCGGGCGGTGGCTCAGCCCGGCCGCGCGCGCCGCGGCTCCGCTGCGCGCGGAGAATCCGGCCCACGCCGGATCGGGCATCCACATGGCCATCGACTCGGGGCCCATGAACGGGCCGACCCCCTGGTCCAGGAGCCACTGCGGATCCGCGGGCGCCACCGGTCCGTCGTATCCGCCGACCCGCAGCGACAGTTCGACCCAGTCGTCGAAGGGCACGACGGGCCCGACGGCGTCGAAGGTTCCGGTCGTGCCCTCCTGCGCGAGGTCCAGCAGCCAGCCCGCAAGATCGCGCACGTCGATCACCTGGGTCGGCGGGTGGGGGGAGCGGGGTACGAGCACGGGCTGGTCCACCTCGCGTGCGGAGCGCGCGACCCAGTACCCCGACCGTCCGCTGCCGTCGCCCGGCCCTCCGATCAGGCCCGCCCGGGCGACGACGAGCCGGTCTCCCACCGCGGCGCGCGAAGCGGCCTCGCAGGCGGCCTTGGCCTCCCCGTACTCCTCCCGTCCCACGTGCTGCCCCTCGGTCGGCGCCAGCAGTGCGGCCGACTCGTCGGCGCCGACCGTGCGGTGGTCGGCGTAGGCGCTGATGGACGAGACGTAGGTCCAGTGCCGGGCCCGTCCCGCCAGGGCCGCGAGTGCGCCGCGGACGAAGGCAGGCTGCCAGGACACCTCCATCACGGCGTCCCAGTCGCGACCGAGGAGCTCCGCGTAGGCGGATCCGTGGTTGCGGTCCGCCGCCACCAGCCGTGCACCGGGGGCGACGCCGCCGCTCTCGCCGCGCGCGAGGCAGGTCACGGTGTGGCCCCGCTCCAGTGCCTGGCGTGTGATCTCACGCCCCAGCCATGCGGTCCCGCCCAGTACAAGAAGATCCATCCGGCCACCTCAGCACATCGTGTGCGTACCGGCGACACCGGTTCGCGCTCGGCGAAGAGGACGGTGCACCGGTACGCACGGAAAGGGATCGGCCATGTCCTCCCGGGCGCCGTTGACCGCGTGCCGGGGCCATGGAAATCTCAACGGCCGGTTCCGGCACGGGACTTCCGGTTACAGGGGAGGGGCGGACATGATGGTGCGTTCACTCAGGCTTTCGGCGGTCGCGCTGATCGCGGCGGGGGCTCTGCTGGCGGTGGGCGCCGCGGGGCCGGCGCAGGCGGCGGCCGGAGTCGTCGGCGGTCACCCGGTCACGGCGGGCAGCTCCGCGGTCCGGAGCGACCCGACCCCCGAGGAACAGGAACGGCTGCGGGAGATCGCCGGATCCATCTGGACCCCGGAACTGGCCGCGGGCTGGAACATGAACGCCGATGTGGCGGACGTCCTGTCGGAGGTGACCGGCGGGATCCTGAAGTGCTCCGAGGCCTTCGCCCTGGTGCCGAGGCCCCCGGGGTTCATGCCGGGCCTCGGCTACCTGCGCCAGTATTGGAAGCAGATCAGGGACTACTTCCTGGTGGTCAGGGACAACCGCACGTACCGCGCCTGTGTCGTGTCCGCAGCCGCCCACTACCGGTCGATCATCGAAATGGCCTCGGCCGGCGTCTGAGCCGGTCGGGATGGTCGGAAACGAGCAGGATCGATCGAGATCGATCGAAGTCGCTCGTCACAGGTCCCGTCGCATACAGGCGCGCGGCCACCGGTCCAGGCCGTGCGCCGCCTCGCGGTCGCGGATCTCCCGCAGCCCGGGTGTGAGCCCGGCGTCGTCCAGGATCCGGAACCCGCAGCGCGCGTAGTAGGGGGCGTTCCAGGGGACCTCGGTGAAGGTGGTGAGGGTCAGTGCGGGCGCACCCTCGCGCCTCGCGAAATCCGCCAGGTGCTCCAGCAGGCCCCGGCCGAGCCCGCGGCGCGCACGGTCCGGATGGACGGACACCTGCTCGACGTGCAGGCCGCCCTCGACGCGCTCGGCGATCAGGTAGGCGCCCGGGGCATCCGCCCCGTCGACCGAGACCCAGGCCAGCCCGGCCTGTTGGTGGGCTGCGAGCTCGTCGAGCGTCAGCGGCTCGTCGTCGGCGATCTCCGGCATGCCGATGTCGCGGAAACAGCGCCCGGCAGCCCTCTCGATGTCCTGGAGGAGGGGCAGTTCATCCAGCCGTGCTGTACGGATAACCATGGCCGCATTGTCACGCGGGGCGCGGCCGGGGGCACCCGAGTATCGGGTACGTGGCCGTTCCCCGCTCGTCGCGGGCCGGTTTCTGTGCTCCGTCCGAGTTCTCTTGAGTGCCCGTTCGGCCGCAGGGCCGGGTCATGATCATCATTTTGGCTCCCCATCGGTTTGATACGGCTATGCCACGAATGCGACGGAGACAACCGACCAAGGCGTGGGGCGCCGTGGCTGCGGTGACGGGGGCCATGCTGGTCGTCGCCGCAGCACCGGGCCGGGCGCCCGACACGGACCCCTCGGAGGGCGCCCTCGCGGGCCCCCCGCGGGAGGCCGCGGTCACGCTGCTGGTCGGGAGGGTGCTGGACGAGGGCCGCGGGTCCGGCGACGGGCCGTGCGCGGTGCGCATGTTCCGGCCCGGGCTGTGCAGCGGCTGGCAGGAGCAGCGGGTACGGGCCACCGCGCGCGGAGTGGGATCCGTACTGAAGGAGCCCTCCCTCGGCGAGACGGCTCGCGCCGCCCGGGCGGCGCAGGTGCTCCCGACGGACCCCGGCGGGCCGCTCCAGATCGCCCTCGCGGATCCGGGCCGCCTCACGGACGTGACCGTACGCGACGCGCACGGCCGGCACCTGGCCGGTGAGCTCGCCCCGCACAGCGAACGCTGGCTGAACAGCGAGCCGCTGCGGGCGGGGGAGACCTACACCGTGCAGGTCGGCGCCCAGGACGCGGCCGGCAGCCCGGTCGGCGTGACCATGGCGTTCCGGACCGCGCCGCCCGCGGACGGAGGCAGGCTGACCGTCGAGTTCGGGCCGCGCCCGGGCACGTACGGTGCGGGCGAGATCGTCACGGCCAGCCTCAGCCGCCCGGTGCCCGCCGACGACCTGCCGGCCCGCGCCCGGCTGGAGCAGGCCCTGGAAGTGACCTCGGAACCCCAGGTCGAGGGCGCCTGGCACTGGGTCGACGAATCCACCCTGCACTTCCGGCCGCGAACGTACTGGCCCGCCCACACCGTCGTCCGCGTCCGCAGCGGGCTCGACGGGGTCGAGGTCGGGGACGGGGGCTACGGCGGCCCCTCCGACGCGGTGCAGTTCACCATCGCCGACCGGATCGAGGCGGTCACCGACTCCGCCACCCACCGGATGACCGTACGCCGCAACGGGCGGGTCATCAGGACGATCCCGGTCACCACCGGCAAGGCGGGCTTCAGGACGCGCAGCGGCATCAAGGTCGTGCTGCGCAAGGAGCCCAAGGTCCGGATGCGCGGCGACACCGTCGGGATCAAGCGCGGCACCAGCGAGTTCTACGACCTGCCCGTCTCCTACGCGACCCGGGTGACCTGGAGCGGCGAGTACATCCACGCCGCGCCCTGGTCGGTCGAGGCGCAGGGCGAGGAGAACGTCAGCCACGGCTGCACGGGCATGAGCACCGAGGACGCCGCCTGGTTCTTCGACACCGTCCGCGAAGGGGACATCGTGGAGGTGGTCAACAGCGGCGGAGCGAAGATGGCCCCCTTCGACAACGGTTTCGGCGACTGGAATGTGGACTGGCGGACCTGGCTGGCAGGCAGCGCCCTGGCGAACGTCGACGGGAGCCCGCAGAGTTCACCGACCACCCCGTCCAGGCTGCACCCCACCACCTGACCCCGCCCGGCCGACCATGGGCGGCCCGGGCCTGACCTACGATCACCACATGATCAAAGGAGTGATGTTCGACTTCTCCGGCACGCTGCTGCGCGTCGAGTCCACCGAGGAGTGGCTCGGCGCCGCCCTCGCGGAGACCGGCGTCCAGTTGGCCGAGGAGGAGTTCGGCGAGACGGTGCGGCGGCTGACCGAGTACGGCGCGCTGCCCGGCGGGCCGTCGCCCCGGCACATGCCGGAGCACCTCGAAGCCCTCTGGGACCGGCGGGACATCAGCGTGGAGCAGCACCGGGCCGCCTACGGCGGTCTGATCCGCGCGGCCGGTGTCACGGACCCGGAGCTGGCGGGCGCGCTCTACGACCGCCACATGACCCCCGCCGCCTGGCGCCCCTACCCGGACACCGCACCGACCCTGCGCGAACTGCGTCGGCGGGGGCTCCCGGTGGCCGTGGTCAGCAACATCGGATGGGACCTGCGGCCCGTCTTCCGCACCCACGGGCTCGACAAGCTGGTCGACGCCTACGTGCTCTCCTTCGAGCTGGGCGCCCAGAAGCCCGATCCGCTGATCTTCCGGGCCGCCTGCGAGCGTCTGGGCCTGGCCCCCGCCGATGTGCTCATGGTCGGGGACGACCGCCGCGCGGACGGCGGCGCCGGGGCGCTCGGCTGCCCGGTGCACTTCGTCGACCACCTCCCGGTCGATCAACGGCCCGCGGGCCTGACCCCGCTCCTGAACCTGCTCGGGCCGGGCTAGTACTCCAGCCGTAGATCGTGATCTTCATGGCTGGGCGGCTGCTTGCCGTCGGTAGTGGCAGTCGCGGGCGCGGGCCTGGTGTCGGCGTCGCCAGTGTGACCAGCGGAGTCGGTGCGCGAGGTCGTGGGCCCGGCTGGTCAGGGTGGTGAACAGGCGTTGGATCTCGGTGCAGGTC
>NZ_JBSGXU010000064.1:0-2493 GCF_053610205.1 Streptomyces sp. NPDC054932
GGGGCCGCCGTTGGCGGCCCCGCCCCTTTCGCGCTCTCACGACCGCGTCGGGATCTCCACCGCCACGCCCTCCTGCGACGACCGGCGGGCCGCCTCCAGTACGTCGAGGCACTGCGCGGCCTCGAGCGCCGTCACCGGCGCGGGCCCGCCCGTCCGCAGGGCGGCCTCGACCGCCGCGTAGTACGCCGGGTAGTCGCCCTGTTCGGTCGGCACCGGGATCCCGCCGCCCGTCAGCGGGGACTCGCCGGAGCCGAGCAGCCCCCACAGGTGCGGGGGCTCCTCGCCCCAGGGCAGGTCCCCGTCCGGCCGCAGCCCCTCGCGCAGGGCGCCCTCCTGCGGGTCCAGGCCGTACTTCACGTAGCCGGCCCGCGAACCCAGGACGCGGAACCGCGGTCCGAGCTGGGCGGTGGTCGCGCTGACGTACAGGTGGGAGCGGACCCCGTTCGCGTGCGTGACGGCGAGGAAGGTGTCGTCGTCGGTCTCGGCGCCCGGGCGGCGTACGTCGGCCTCCGCGTAGACCCGTACGGCCGGGCCGAACAGCACGAGTGCCTGGTCCACGACGTGGCTGCCGAGGTCGTACAGCAGGCCGCCGATCTCCTCCGGTGCGCCCGACTCGCGCCAGCCGCCCTTCAGCTGCGGGCGCCAGCGCTCGAAGCGGGACTCGAAGCGCTGGACCTCGCCGAGTTCGCCGTCGGCGAGGAGACGGCGCACAGTGAGGAAGTCGTTGTCCCAGCGGCGATTCTGGAAGACGGAGAGGAAGGTGCCGCTGCGGTCCGCGAGGGCGGCGAGCGCACGGGCCTCGGCGGCGGTGGCGGCGAGCGGCTTGTCCACGACCACCGAGATGCCCGCTTCGAGGGCGGTGGTGGCGAGCGGGACGTGCGTCCGGTTGGGGGAGGCGATCACGACCAGGTCGAGGTCCCGGTCCCACAGCTCGGCGGCGCCGGCGGCGATGCGCACGTCGGGGAACTCCGCGCGGGCCTGGGCCTGCCGGGCCGGGTCGGAGGTGACGACCGTGTCGAGGACGAGCCCGTCCGTGGCGGCCACGAGGGGGGCGTGGAAGACGGAACCGGCGAGTCCGTAGCCGATGACGCCGACGCGGAGGGGGGAGGGGGAGGCGGAGGTGCTCATGGGGACCACTTTGGCAACAGTGTTGTCAAAGTGCAAGGAAGGTGGACAATGGGCAGGTGAACAGCGGGAGCGGGGACGTGCGCGGCGGGGTGAACCTGCCGGCGCTGCGCGGGTACAACGAGGCGCTGATGCTGGACCTGCTGCGCGGCGCGGGCCCGGCAGGCCTGGGCCGCGCCGAACTCGCGAGCCGTACGGGACTCACCCCGCAGGCCGTCAGCAAGATCGCGGCCCGGCTCGGCGCGGACGGACTGATCGCGGAGGCCGGCCGCGCCGCGTCGACCGGCGGAAAGCCGCGCACCCTGCTCCGGCTGGTGCCGGAGGCGCGCCACGCGGCCGGCGTGCACGTGGACCGCGACGAGCTCCGGGCGGTACGGGTGGACCTGGCGGGGCGTGTCGTCAGCGAGAACGGTGGCCCGCTGGACTTCGGGGCCGGCCCGGAGGCGGCGGTGGAGGCGATCGTACGGGCGGTCGCGAGGGTCGCAGACCCGGCCGGGCTGCCGCTCCTGGGCGTCGGAGTGGCCGCACCGGGGCCGCTCGACCACCGGTCCGGGGCGATGGGGCGGGTCACGGGCTTCCCGAGCTGGAAGGGCTTCCCGCTGCGGGGGGTGCTGCAGGGACGGCTGGGCGTGCCGGTGCTGCTGGACAAGGACACGAACGCCGGTGCGGCCGCGGCCGCCGGGGCGTGGCTCCGGGCCGCCTGGCCGGACGAGGACGAGGATGCGGCCGCCGGGCTCGGAGCGGCCACCGGGCGCGGCGCGGATGCCGTGCCGGATGCGGACTATGCCGGCGGCGGGCCCCACACCTGCGTGTACCTGCACGTCGGGACCGGGCTCGGCGCGGGACTGTGGCTGGGCGGCGGGGTCTACCGGGGTGTCCGCTCGGCGGCGGGGGAGTTCGGCCACCAGGTGCTCCTGCTGGACGGCCCGCCGTGCCGGTGCGGGGCGCGCGGCTGTGTGGAGGTGCTGTGCCTGGAGGCGGTGGCCCGGGGCGACCTTCCCGGTGCGGCACGGATCGTGGGCGAGGCCGCGGCCAACCTGGTCGCGCTGCTGGACGTGGACCGTGTGCTGCTCGGCGGGCGGGTGGTGGCGGCGGCGCCGGACGTCTTCGTGGCCGGGGTCGGGGCCGTTCTCGCGGCCCGCGCCCTGGATCCGGCCCGGCCGGTGGTCGCCCTGGCGGGGGCGGGTGTGGCGGAGGGGGCGGCGGAGATGGCGCTGGCGCCGTTGTTCGGGCGTGCGGGGTGAGGTGTGCGGGTGCCGTGCCGGTGCTTTTGGCGGTGGGGCGGGTGCCGCGCCGTTGCGGGGGGGCGGACCGCCGGTCCCCCGGGGGTAAAACCGCGGGGGGTGCGGAGTCGGTGACGGGCGTGGA
>NZ_JBSGXU010000064.1:2503-40406 GCF_053610205.1 Streptomyces sp. NPDC054932
GCCTCAAACGCCGGCGGGGCTGAAGGGGGCGGCGGGGCTGAGGGGGCGGCGGGGCTGAAGGGGGGGCTGAAGGGGGGCTGAAGGGGTGGCGGGGGTGAAAGGGTGGCGGGGGTGAAGGGTGGCTTGACCCGTGCGGCATTCGGGCGTAAACCAGAACAACTCAGGCGTGGCGCCCGATGAGGGCTCGCGAGGGGGTGGCAGGGTGCGGGCAGGTCCGGGGTGATTGTCACCTGGTCCGACCATCATCCCCGTCCGGCGAGCAGCGAAGGTCTTCCATGCGACTGCGCAAAGCCCTTGCCCTCACCGCCGTCCTCTCCGCCGCGCTGGTCGCCGCCACCGCGCCCACCGCAGGCGCCGACATCGGTGCGGGCGGGGGCCGGCCCGCACCCGCGCTGCCCTCGCGCGCGCAGGCCACCTGCGGTGACGGGAAGAGTCCCGCCTTCCCCATCGGGGCGCGCATCCGCGGCGGTCCGGCCGTGTACCGCACCGGCGCCGGGGCGCAGACCTGGTACCTGGACCTGACCAACACCACGAACTCCGAGTGCACGGCCATCCACCCGATCGTCGTCTTCACGGACAAGGCCCGCACCCTGCGCCCCGCGCACCTGCGCATGGAGTTCGACGCCCCGGGCGGAACCTTCCCCGTCAGCCTGGAGCGGAGCGACCGCGACGAGATCATCGCCGTCTTCGACGGCGGCGACGCCTTCTCCGGTTTCACCGTCGGCCCCGGCGGGTCCATGACCGTCAAGGTGGGTCTCTCCTTCGCCCCCGACGCCCCCGTCGGCGAGGTCGTCGCCGACGCGGCCCTCGTCCAGCGCAAGGGTGACGACGGCGACTGGATCGGCGAGGCGGGCGGCTACCGGTTCTCGGTCGAGGGGCCGGCCGATCCCGTCGAGGCGGGCTCACTCGCCCACACCGGCCCGCGCGAGTGGGCGTACGGTGCCGGGGCCGTGGCCGCGCTCGCCACCGGGGGCGGACTCCTGCTGGGGGCCCGCCGACTGCGCCGTTCCGCACACTGAACGCCGCGCCACCCCCGTAGCCCCCGTGGCCCCGTCCCGTATCCCCGTACCCCCGTACCCCCGCGGCCCCTTGACTCCGTGGCGCCGGCCGCCCCGCATAGAGTCCCACCGTGGAAGAACAGACCCCGCGTCACCGTCCCGGCTCACCCGTGCGTTCCGGCATTCCCGAGCACGGCCGCATCCCCAAGTACTACGCCGTCAAGGCCCGGATCGCCGAGCTCCTCGACGACCTCGGCGAGGGCGGCACACTGCCCACCGAGCGGGATCTCGCCGAGCGGTACGGGGTGTCCCGCGAGACCGTCCGCCAGGCCCTGCGGGAGCTGCTGCTGGAGGGCCGGCTGCGCCGTTCCGGCCGCGGGACCGTGGTCGCCGGGCCCAAGCTGGAGCAGCCGCTGTCGCTCGCCAGCTACACCGAGGGCGTGCGCCGCCAGGGCCGCCGTCCGGGCCGTCACCTCATCGGCCTGGAGCAGTTCCCCTGCCCGCCCGACGTGGCTCCCGGTATCGGGGCCGAGCCCGGGGAGCCCGTCTGGCACCTGGAGCGGGTCCTGCTGGCCGACGACGAGCGCGTCGGCCTGGAGAGCACGTACATCCGGGTGGCCCGGGCCCCCCGCCTGGACAGTGATTTCCAGCCGGACTCCTCCTTCTACGCGTACCTGCGCGACAGCCTCGGCATCTCCTTCGGCGAGGCCGACGAGAAGCTGGAGACGGTCCTGGCGACCCCGCGCGAGGCCCTGCTGATCGGCACCCCGCCGGCCCTGCCCATGCTGCTCATCCACCGCTTCTCGCGGGACGTGGAGGGCCGGCCGCTGGAGCGGGTCCGTTCGCTCTACCGTGGTGACCGGTTCAGTTTCACGACGCGCCTGCGCGCCGAATAGCGCGGGAGCCATCCACCTGCACCGGCTGAAAAGGGGCATAGTGCGATCACAAAAAGGTAACGGGTCTAGTCCAAGTGTCGAGGGCTGTTCACCGACGCGTTGCCGGACCGATCCTCCCGGGTCACGGGCCGTGCCCACCGTTGGCGGCGTGAGAGTCATAGTCGTCGGAGGCGGCGTGGTCGGCACCATGCACGCCTGGCAAGCAGTCGAACGCGGCCACGAGGTCGTCCAGATCGAGCGAGAAGCGGAGGCCCGCGGCGCGTCGCTGCGCAATTTCGGCCAGATCTGGGTCAGTGGACGGGCCGGGGGCGAAGAGCTCGACACCGCCCTGCGGGCCCGGGAGCTCTGGGAGCGCATCGGCGCGGAGGTGCCCGGCCTCGGCTTCCGCGCCAACGGCTCCCTCACCCCCGTCCGCACCCCTCGCGAACTCGCGGTCGCCGAGGCCGCCCTGGCCCGCCCGGACGCCGCCGCCCGCGGCTACGCACTGGTCACCGCGGCCGAGGCGCGGGAGATCAACCCGGCCCTGCGCGGCACGTTCGAGGCCGCCCTGTGGTGCGAGCGGGACGCGGCCGTCGAGCCGCGCACCGCGCAGCTCCACCTCCGCGAGGCCCTGCGCGCCACCGGCCGGTACACCTTCCTCGCCGGCCGGGAGGTCCGCGAGGTGGTCGGCCCCGGAACCGTCCGCGACGACCACGGCGACGTCCACCGCGCCGACACGGTCGTCCTGGCGACCGGGGCCTGGCTGTCCGGCCTGGTCCGCGAACTCGTCCCCGACCTGCCCGTGCGCCGCGTCCGCCTCCAGATGATGCAGACCGACCCGCTCGGCGAGCGGCTGACCACCTCGATCGCGGACGCCGACAGCTTCCGCTACTACCCGGCGTACAGGTCCCCCGCGCTCGACGCCCTCAATGCCGGGCAGGAGCAGGCGCCGGTCGCCGCCGAGCACAGGATGCAGCTGCTGATGGTCCAGCGCCGGGACGGCGGACTGACCATCGGCGACACCCACGAGTACGAGCACCCCTTCGCCTTCGACACCCTCGAAGACCCCTACGAGCACGTCGCCGCCGTGGCCGAGTCCTTCCTCGGCCGCCCTCTGCCGAGGATCCGCCGCCGCTGGGCGGGCGTGTACGCGCAGTGCACGGACACCACCCGCGTCGTCCACCGCCAGCAGGTGGCCGACGGCGTCTGGCTGGTGACCGGACCCGGCGGGCGCGGCATGACCTGCTCGCCCGCCATCGCCGAGACCACCGCCAACGAACTGGGCTGGTAAGTCAGATGAACGCCAACGCCACCACCGCCACTACCGCCACCACCACCGACATCCGGCACAAGCTGATCGTCCTCGACATGGCCGGCACCACCGTCGCCGACGGCGGCCTCGTCGAGCGCGCCTTCGAGCAGGCCGCCGAGCGCCTCGGCGTCGAACCAGGAACCCCCGACCACGCCGCGAAGCTCCGGTACGTCCTCGACACCATGGGCGAGTCCAAGATCTCCGTCTTCCGCCACCTCTTCGGTACGGAGGAACTCGCCCGCCGCGCCAACTCCGCCTTCGAGGAGGCATACGGGGCACTCGTCGACGGCGGTCTCGTCACCCCGCTGCCCGGCGCCCGCGCCGCGATCGAGGAGCTCCGAGCCGCTGGCCGCACCGTCGTCCTGACCACCGGCTTCGCCCGGGTCACCCAGGACGCCATCCTCGACGCCCTCGGCTGGCAGGACCTCGCCGACCTCACCCTCTGCCCCGCCGACGCGGGCGGCCGCGGCCGCCCCTACCCGGACATGGTGCTGACCGCGTTCCTGCGCGCCGGCGCCGTCGCCGACGTGAGCGACGTCGTGGTCGCGGGCGACACCGCCTACGACATGCTCAGCGGCCGGCGCGCCGGCGCCGGGATCGTGGCGGGCGTCCTCACCGGCGCCCACGACCGCGCGGCGCTCACGGAACACGGTGCGACCCACGTCCTCGGCTCCGTCGCCGAACTCCCCGCCCTCCTCGTGGAGTCGCCGTGAGCGGAATCCGTTTCGACGGGGTCAGCGTCGCCTACGGCGGCAACACCGTCCTGGACCGCCTCGACCTCACCGTCGAACCGGGCGAGGTGATGGCCCTGCTCGGACCGTCCGGTTCGGGCAAGACCACGGCCCTGCGCGCCGTCGCCGGTTTCGTACGGCCCGCCGCGGGACGGGTGCTGATCGGCGGACGCGACGTCACCGCACTCCCGCCGCACCGGCGCGGCATCGGCATGGTCGTCCAGCAGTACGCGCTCTTCCCGCACATGAGGGTCGAGGACAACGTCGCCTTCGGCCTCAGGGCCCAGAAGGCCCCCAGGGCCGAGATACCCGGCCGTGTCGCCGAGGCCCTGGAACTGACCGGCATGGCGGCCTACGCGCGGCGCTACCCGCGCGAGCTCTCCGGCGGCCAGCAGCAGCGGGTGGCCATCGCCCGCGCCCTTGCGATCCGCCCCGGGGTGCTCCTGCTCGACGAGCCGCTCTCCGCACTCGACGCGCAGCTGCGCTCCGGGATGCTCGCCGAACTGGCCCGGCTGCACCGCGAACTGCCCGACGTATCGATTCTGTACGTCACCCACGACCAGGTGGAGGCGCTCACCCTGGCCGACCGGATCGCCGTCATGGACCGGGCCCGGCTGCAGGACTGCGGGACCCCGCAGGACCTGTATCGGGCCCCGCGCACCGAGTTCACCGCCTCGTTCGTCGGCAACGCGAACCTGCTGCCGGTGACGGTGGCCGAGCGCGGCGCGGTCTTCGAGGGCCGGGCGCTGACCCTGGACCGCGGCCGCGCGGCGCCGGGCTCCACGGCCACCCTGTGCGTACGGCCGCACCTGCTCGGCCTCGGGGCCGGCCCCAACGCGCTGAGCGGCACCCTCGCCGAGGTCCAGTGGCGCGGCTCGACGCACCGGCTGTACGTGGACGTGGGCGGCCACCGCGTGAAGGCGGACCTCCCCGAGCTGCGGGAGACGCCCGCGCTGGGGGACCGGATCACCCTGCACTTCGAGCCGCGGGACGCGGTGCTGCTGGCCGCGGGGGTGTCGGATGGCTGAGGCCACGCCGCGCACCGCCGTGCCGGCCACCGCCGCCGTGCCGGCCCCCGACGCCGTGCCGGCCCCTGCCGCGGAGGCTCGGGGCTCCGCCCCGGACCCCGCGCCTCGCACGCCGGCGGCGCCGGATTCGGCTGGCGCCCCGTACGCCCGGGCGGCCCGGCCCGGGATCCGGCTGCCGCGCGGAGCATGGGCGTTGCCGCCCGTCGTCGTGCTCGGGCTCGTGTTCCTGTACCCGCTCGCGCTGGTCGTCCAGCAGTCCCTCACCCCCGAGAACGGCGGCGGCGCGTTCGACGCGTACGCCTCCGTCCTCGCCTCGCCGAGCTTCCACGAGGCCCTCGGAACCACCGTCTGGCTCGCCGTCGGCGCCACCGCCGGCTGCCTGGTCCTCGGCTTCTCGCTCGCGCTGGTCATCGCCTTCGTGCCCTTCCCCGGGGCGCGCGCCGTCGCCAGGTTCATCGACGTCTTCCTCTCCTTCCCCTCCTTCCTCATCACCCTCGCCCTCCTCTTCGTCTACGGAACGGTCGGCATGGCCAACGGCCTCGTCACCGACCTCACCGGCGCCGCAGAGGGGCCCTTCCACTTCCTCACCACGCCCTGGGGCGTCCTGCTCGCGGAGATCACGTACTTCACGCCCTTCGTGATGCGCCCGCTGCTCGCCGCCTTCTCCCAGCTGGACACCGCCCAGCTGGAGGTCGCCGCCGGCCTCGGCGCCCGGCCCGCCCGGATCGTCCGGCAGGTGATCCTGCCCGAGTCCCTCCCGGCCCTCGCCGCCGGCGGCAGCCTCGTCCTGGTCATGTGCCTCAACGAGTTCGGGATCGTCCTGTTCACCGGGGCCAAGGGCGTCACCACGCTCCCGATGCTCATCTACGGCAAGGCCATCCTCGAATCCGACTACGCGGCCGCCTGTGTGGTCGCCGTCGTCAACATCGCCATATCCGTCGGTCTGTTCGGCCTCTACCGGGTGGTGGGCAAGCGTGCTGGTGCATAGCAAGGGCGGCCGCCGGGCCGCCTGGGGCCTCTTCGGACTCCTCTTCCTGCCGCTGTTCGCGCTGCCCCTGCTCGTCGTGGTGGCCGCGTCCTTCTCGACCAACTGGTCCGGCGCCTTCCCCTCCGGCCCGACCACCGCCAACTACGCCTCCGCGGTGCGCGGCGAGTCCCTCCGGGCACTGACCACCAGTCTGGTCACCGCCGTCGCCGCCAGCCTCCTCGCGCTCGCCGTCGGCACCTGGGCCGCGCTGGCCGCGGCCACGCTGAACAAGCGCGGGAAGCGGCTCCTGGACGCGCTGTTCATGCTGCCGGTCGCCGTGCCGTCCGTGGTCGTCGGCCTCGCCGTGCTCGTCGCCTTCAGCCGGCCTCCGGTCCTGCTCAACGGCACCGGCACGATCGTCGTCCTGGCACACACGATCCTCGTCACGGCCTTCGCCCACCAGTCGGTCTCGGCGGCGATCGTCCGGCTCGACCCCGCCTACGAGCAGGCGGCGGCCTCCCTCGGCGCCCGTCCCTCCCACGTCCTGTGGCGGGTCAAGCTCCCCCTCCTGCTGCCGTCCCTGTCGGCCGCCGCCGGACTCTGCTTCGCCCTGTCCATGGGTGAGCTGAGCGCCACGATGATGCTCTACCCGCCGGACTGGATGCCCCTGCCGGTCCGCATCTTCACCGCCACCGACCGCGGTTCGCTCTTCAGCGGCTCGGCCGTCGCCGTGGTCCTGATGGTCACCACCCTGCTGGTCCTGCTGGCCGTCTCCCGCGTCCGCACCAGGGCCTCGTACCGCTGACCCCCGCCCCGATCCCCTGCTGACTCCCTTTCCCCGTAAGGAAGTTCCATGACCGGCAACAGACTCCTCCGCGCCACCGTCGCCGTCACCGGCAGCCTCGCCCTCGCCGCCCCCCTCACCGCCTGCGGCGGCTCCTCCGCCGCCGATTCCCGGGGCGGCGAGAAGGTCGTCACCGTCTACAGCGCCGACGGCCTCAAGGGCGAGAAGGGCGACGGCTGGTACGACAAGGTCTTCGCCGACTTCACCAGGAAGACCGGCATCGAGGTCAAGTACGTCGAGGGCGGCTCGGGCGAGATGGTGCAGCGCGCCGTCCGCGAGAAGACCAACACCCAGGCCGACGTACTGATCACCCTGCCGCCCTTCATCCAGCAGGCCGACGGCAAGGGCCTGCTCCAGTCCTACAAGCCGCAGGGCTCCGACAAGGTCAACGGTGCGGCCAAGGCCGCCGACGGCAAGTGGACGTCCGTCGTCAACAACTACTTCGGCTTCATCCACAACAAGAAGGAGCTCCCCGAGGCCCCCAGGACCTGGGAGGAACTGCTGGACGCCAAGTACAAGGGCAAGCTGCAGTACTCCACCCCGGGCGTCGCGGGCGACGGCACCGCCGTGCTCATCAAGGCGATGCACGACTTCGGCGGCAAGGAGCCGGCGATGGAGTACCTGAAGAAGCTCCAGGCCAACAACGTCGGCCCGTCCTCCTCCACCAGCAAGCTGGCGCCCAAGACCGACAAGGGCGAGCTGCTCGTGGCCAACGGCGACGTCCAGATGAACTTCGCGCAGTCCAGGTCCATGCCGAACCTGGGCATCTGGTTCCCGGCGAAGGAGGGCGGGAAGCCCACCAGCTTCGCCCTGCCGTACGCGGCCAGCCTGGTCGACGGGGCCCCGCACACCGAGAACGGCAAGAAGCTCCTCGACCACCTGCTCAGCGAGGAGGCCCAGCAGCTGGTCAGCGGGATCGGCGGCGGCTTCCCGGCGCGCACCGACGTCAAGCCCACCGACGCCAACGCCGTCGAACTGACCAGGATCATGACGGGCGTCGAGATCTTCGAGCCGAACTGGGCCGACATCGACGAGAACCTCACCGGCTACGTCGATGCGTGGAAGTCGGCAACCGGAAGCTGACCGGTTACTTCCTGGCCACCCAGGACCGGCAGAGTGACGCTTGCATAACAGGTCTGGACCGAAGACCGCACCTTCGGTCCGGACCCGACCGGCCCCGCCCCACCCCGCACCTCCCGTGCCGAACGCCCCGCTCCTTTCGCCACTCACTTGCTCCCAGGAGGAGTACGTGTCCCCTGTCCTGCCCGGACGTCGTGCCATCGCCGCGACTGCCGCCACTTCCGCCCTGATCGCCGCCACCGCGGCGGCCACCCCCGCCGGCGCCGCCGACGCGGCGGCGGCCAACACCGACAAGGTCCTCGTCATCGGCATCGACGGCGCGGTCCTGGACCGTGTCAAGGTCGCCAACGCGCCGAACCTGAACGGCCTGATGGCCCAGGGCCTGACCGCCCGCAGCACCCTCTACGCGAACCCGATGGCCGCCACCTCCTCGGGCCCCGGCTGGTCAACCATCGCCACCGGAGTCTGGCCCGACAAGCACGGGGTGAAGGACAACTCCTTCACCGGCAAGAACTACACCGCCCACCCGGACTTCCTGACCCGCATCGAGAACGCCAAGCCGACGCTCAACACGTACGCGGCCGCCGACTGGGAGCCCATCACCTCCACCGACCAGAACGGCCCGATCTTCTCCCCGAAGGTCGACAAGCGCCTCTCCCTCAAGGGTGACCGCGACGGCTACCGCAACGAGGACCCGAAGATCGCGGCGGCGGCCGCCGCCGAGCTGCAGGGCCAGAACCCGGACGCGGCCTTCGTCTACCTCGGCGAGATCGACGCGGCCGGCCACTCCCACGGCGCGGCCAGCCAGCAGTACCTCGACACGATCGCCCGCGTCGACACCCTGGTCGGGCAGCTCCTGACCGCCGTCCAGAACCGCCCGACGTACGCCCAGGAGAACTGGAAGGTCCTGGTCACCACCGACCACGGGCACACCAACTCCGGCGGCCACGGCGGCTCGACCATCCAGGAGCGCGGCACCTTCGTCATCGCCAGGGGCCCGGGCATCCCGGCCGGTTCGGTGCGCGACGACGTGAAGCTGGTCGACGTCGCAGCGACCGCCCTCGCCCAGGTCGGCGTCAGCGCCCCCGGCATCGACGGCACCCCGCTGAACGCACCGGACGACGACCCCTTCGACACCCTGCGCCCGAACCTCCGGGCACGCGTGGACGAGACGGGCATCCCGGCCGGGGTGAAGGGCTTCACACACACCCCGCCCGCCGGCTGGTCCGTGGACAACTCCGGGATGGGTACGGGCGGTGTCACCGAGTGGGCCGGCTGGGCCTTCGCCACCGACGAGTTCTGGAGCCAGTCGCAGCGCGACCAGTGGCGCGAGCTGAACGTCCGCTCCCGTGACGTCTTCGCCGTCGCCGACTCCGACGAGTGGGACGACAAGAGCCACACCGGCACCTTCGACTCCACCCTGATCACCCCCAAGTGGGCGGTCACGGGCGGCAGCACGCGCAATCTCACCTTCCAGACGCACTACCGCCAGGAGGCCGGCCAGACCGCCCAGGTCCTGGTCTCCTACAACGGCGCCGCCCCGACCGTGGTGAAGTCCTACACCGCCGACGCCGTCGCCAGGGCCGAGTCCCTCGCGCTCCAGGTCCCGGCCGGCGCCACCGACGTCCAGATCCGCTTCCGCTACAGCGGCAACAACAACTGGTACTGGACCGTCGACAACGTCCGCCTGGGCTGACCGCTCCCCCCTCGTGGTCCGGGCTGTGGACGCCAGGGACGTCCACGGCCCGGCCCCGATAGGGTGGTAGAGACCAGAGGTCGCAGGTCACCGAGAGCGGAGAACAGTCCAGTGGCAGAGCGCAAGCCGATCGAATCCTGGCTCACCGACATGGACGGGGTCCTCATCCACGAGGGCACCCCGATCCCCGGCGCCGATGCCTTCATCAAGCGGCTGCGCGAGTCCGGCAAGCCCTTCCTGGTGCTGACCAACAACTCGATCTACACCCCCCGCGACCTCCAGGCCCGCCTGAGCCGCATGGGACTCCAGGTCCCCGTCGAGAACATCTGGACCTCGGCGCTGGCCACCGCGAAGTTCCTCGACGACCAGCGTCCGGGCGGCACGGCGTACGTCATCGGCGAGGCCGGCCTGACCACGGCCCTGCACGACATCGGCTACATCCTGACCGACCACGAGCCCGACTACGTGGTCCTCGGCGAGACCCGGACGTACAGCTTCGAGGCGATGACCAAGGCCGTCCGCCTGATCAACGCGGGCGCGCGCTTCATCTGCACCAACCCCGACGAGACCGGCCCCTCCACCGAGGGCCCGCTCCCGGCCACCGGCGCGGTCGCCGCGCTGATCACCAAGGCGACCGGCAAGAAGCCGTACTTCGCAGGCAAGCCGAACCCGCTGATGATGCGCACCGGACTGAACGCCATCGGCGCGCACTCGGAGACCAGCGCGATGATCGGCGACCGGATGGACACCGACGTGCTGGCCGGTCTGGAGGCGGGCATGCAGACCTTCCTCGTCCTCACCGGTCTGACCACCGAGAAGGACACCGAGAAGTTTCCGTTCCGCCCGACCAAGACGGTCGCCTCGATCGCGGACCTGGTCGACCTGGTCTGACGCGTACGGCCGAACGGGCGTACCGCGTTTGGGGCGTACGGCCGACACGTACGGCGCCGCTCCGGATGCGCGGCGGCGCGCCGCGCGTGAATCTCCTTGTCGAGGAGGTTCACCATGCGCAGTGTTCCGATTGCTGTCCGAGTCACCGCGATGGCCGTCGCCCTGGCGGCATTCTCGGTGGTGTCCGCGCCGATCGCCCTGGCGGGCGAGGAGGACCGCGGCGACCGCGGGGACCGCGGCGGCAGCATCACGGTCGACCCGAATCCGGCTCACCCCGGAGCGCAGGTCAAGCTGCGCGTCCAGGGCTGTGACGGCACCCGCGGAGCGGCCAAGTCCGCCGCCTTCGTGTCGGACGTCGACCTGTACGGCCGGGACGGCGACCGCAGTCCGCTCTACGGGTCCGCGACGATCAGCTCGCACGTCTCGCCCGGCTGGCACGCCGTCCGGGTGACGTGTGACGGCCGGGACAAGGTCACCGGCTCCGTCCAGATCTCCCACTACCGCCCGTCCCACCACGCCACCCCCATCTGGCCGGTGCACGCGGGCGGCGGCGGCATGTCCGCCGAGCTGGCGGCGGAGTCGGCCAAGAAGGACCACAGCGCCGACGGCCCCGGTCTGCCGCACACGGTGATCGGCGCCATCCTGGCCGCGGTGGCCACCCTGGCCGTCGCGGGCCGGGCGCTGACCCTGCGCCGCCGCCGCAGCGGTGAGTGAGGACAGGGCCTCCGCCGGCGGCCGGCTGCTGACCTTCGCCGCCTGGGCGGTGCTGGTCCTCGGCCTGTGGCTGTGGGGCCGCGAGCTCACCGTGCCGCCGGCTCCGACCGCCGGTCAGGCGGGCGGGACGGTGGGGCCGGGCCTGCCGGCGGCGCACGCCCCGCTCGCCGCCGCGCCGCCCCAGCGGGTCGACGTGCCGTCCATAGGCATCCAGGCCCCGGTGATCCCCCGGGACCTGGACAAGGACGGTGCGATCGAGCCGCCCCCGTACGACCGGCCGGGCACGGTGGGCTGGTGGGGCCGGGGCACCCAGCCGGGGACGGCCGGGACCGCGCTGATGGTGGGGCACGTGGACACCCGCTCGAAGCCGGCGGTGTTCTACGGCCTGAGCTCGGCGCAGCCGGGCGACAAGGTGCGGGTGGTGCGGGCGGACGGTTCGGTCGCCGAGTTCACGGTCGAGGACGTACGGGTCTACGAGCGCGCGGCCTTCGACGCGCACAAGGCCTACGGCCAGCGGGTCCGGGGCCGCGCCGAGCTGAGGCTGGTGACCTGCGGGGGTACGTACGACAAGGCGGCCAAGGAGTACACGGCGAACGTGGTGGTCTCCGCCTATCTGACGGGCGTGGGCGCCCGCCCCGGCGCGCCGGGCACGGCGGCCTGAGCAGCAGTCCGGCCAGAGGGAACGAAGAAGCCCCTCGCAGCTTTCGCTGCGAGGGGCTTCCTCCGTCTGTGCGCCGCCAGGGACTCGAACCCCGGACCCGCTGATTAAGAGTCAGCTGCTCTAACCAACTGAGCTAGCGGCGCTTGCTGACAGAGAAAACTCTACCCCACCTCCGGGTGTGCCCGTGACCAGCCACGCCCACCTTGTCCGATTAACCCATGTTTGGGGTGCTTATCGTGCACGATATGTCTGCGCGTGCCGCATCTGATGCTTTATCAGGTGCGGCTCCCGCCGACCAGTGGACGAGTGGACGAGCAGGGGAGTGGACGGAACCGCATGACGATGCAGCCTCCGACGCATGTGCAGATGCCGATGCCCGGTTTCGAGGAGTACGAGCCCGCGGGCGACTGTGTGTGCCGGGGATGCGCCCAGCGCCGCCGCGCCCTCGCCCGCGCGCGGGCCATACCGCTCCGGGACGGGGGGCACCCGGCCGCACGCGGGGCCCGCCGGGCACTGGTGCTGGCCACCGCCGCGGGAGTGGTCCTGGGCGGCAGCAGTGCGGCCGCCGTGGCCGTGACCACACCGGCCCCGGGGCCGGTGGCCCTGGACGACCCCGGCTCCCCGCAGGGCGGCCGGACCCCGCTGCACGGTCCGAAGGGCCCCAAGGGCCGGCCGGTCGGGAAGCCCGGCGCTCCGGCCAAGCCGGGCGCCGTCCGCCGGATCGACCGCGCGACGATCATCAACCGCGCGAAGCTGTGGCTGGACGCCCAGGTCCCGTACAGCATGTCCGAGTACTGGTCGGACGGATACCGGCAGGACTGCTCGGGCTACGTCTCCATGGTCTGGAACCTCGGTACGAACGAATGGACCGGCAGCCTCGACAAGTTCGCCACCAAGATCACCAAGGATGAGCTGCTGCCCGGGGACATGCTGCTCTTCCACAACCCGGCGGACCCCAACAACGGCTCGCACGTGGTCATCTTCGGCGGCTGGGTCGACGAGACGCACACGCACTACGTCGCCTACGAGCAGACGCGCCCGAACACGCGGAAGCTGGCCACGCCCTACGGATACTGGAGCAACCCGGCGAAGTACGTCCCGTACCGGTTCAACGGGGTACCGGCCACGATCCTGCCCGAGATCCCGGCCGCCGAGCCACCGGCCGAGCCGCCCGCCGCGGGCTCCAAGCCGGGGGAGGCGAAGACCTTCCCGGGCGCGGACAAGTTCGGCCCCGGCGCCACGAACGACCACGTGGCCCAGCTCGGCAGGATGCTGATCGAGCGCGGCGCGTACCGCTTCTACCCCAAGGGCGTGGCCGACCGGACGTGGAGCGACCACGACAAGCTCGCCACCGCCGCCTTCCAGCGCGCGCAGGGCTGGACGGGCGCGGACGCGGACGGCATTCCGGGCACGCACACCTGGCGGCTGCTGGTCGAGCGCACGGGCCGCAACATCCCGCCGACGGTGGCGGGCGCGCCCGGACCGGGCGGCGTACGGGCCTACCCCGGCGCCGTGGTGTTCCGCCCGGGCCAGTCGCACGAGGCCATCAGGGCCCTCGGCCGCCAGCTGGTGAAGAAGGGCTTCGGCAAGTACTACACATCCGGTCCGGGCCTTCGCTGGAGCGAGGCCGACCGCCGCAACGTCGAGGCCTTCCAGCGCGCGCAGGGCTGGACCGGAGCCTCGGCCAACGGCTACCCGGGCCCGGAAACCTGGCGCCGGCTGTTCGCATGACGGAGGTAACGATGTTCCCCACGCGCACCACCTCGACGACGGGCACCTTCCGAGTGCCGCCGCTGACCGCCCGGGCGACGGAGCCCGCAGTGGCCGCCGAGACCTCCTTCGGCTGGGCCGCGACCGCGCCCGCGCCGCATGCGGCGCCGGAGCACGCCGCCCCCGCGCCCGTCCGGCCGACCCCCGTCACCGAGCCGGGCCCGCCACCGGCGGGCGGCCCGGTCGCCTCCGTACCGGTGCCGGGTGGGTCGCCCCACCGGGCTGCGGGACCGGACGTCCCCGGGCCTCACCCCGTGCGGTCGGCGGAGCCCGCCGGGCGGTCGGCGCCGGAGCATGCAGTGGCCGCCGAGGTCCTGCCCGGGCAGGCCGCTTCCGCGCCCGTGCGGGGCGGGTCGCCCCACCCGGCTGCGGGGCCGGACGCCCCCGGGTTCCACCCGGTGCGGTCCGTGGCGCAGGCCCCGTGGCCGGTACGGCTGGGCGGACCGGCGGCGCCGGAGCAGGCGGCGGTCGCTGCCGAGGTCCTGCCCGGGCAGGGCGCCTTTGCACCCCACCCCGTGTGGCTCGCGGAGCCCGCGCACCCGGCGGCTGCCGAGGCCGCGTCCGACCGGGCCGCACCGGCCCCGGCGTACGCGGGCGCCGCGCCGGGCGCGCAGCCCGAGCACGCCGTGGCCGCCGCCGTGCTGCCGGAGGTGCCCGCGGCCCGTGCTCACCCGGACGCCGACGGCGACCAGGTGGACATCCCGCACCCGCAGGACGCGCAGGAGCCCGCCGACACGGCCACCCTGTGCCTGCGTACGACGGCCGAAGCCGAAGCCGAAGCCGAAGCCGAAGCCGAAGCCGAAGCCGAAGCCGAGGCAGAGGTCGAAGCCGAAGCCGAGGCCGAGGCAGAGGTCGAAGCCGGCGTCGAGGCCGCGCCCGGACCGGCGGACCCGGCACCGCATTCCGGCGTGCGCGGGCCCGGACCGGTCGAGATCGTCGCCCAGGCGGTGGCGCGCGGCCTCGACGGGGCCGCGGCGCCGAATCGCCCGCGCCCCGGAGCGAACCGCGGCACCTCGGTCGTCGAGATCCCGGTGCACCTCCCCTTCCACGGCACGCGGCAGCTCCCGGCCGCGGCCCCCGCGACGCCCGTCGCGGCCCGTGCCCCCCGCCCCGCCCCCGGCCGCCGCGTCCCCCGCGGCGACGACCGGCTCCGGGAGCACCGCGGCCCGGTGCTGCCCGGCTGGGTCGGCGTGGCCGTCGGCGGGATCGCGCTGGCCGGCTGCGTGGCCGTGCTCTGGCGGACCGGGGTGGTCCCCGCCCCGTTCGTGGCGGCCTTCGGCGCGAGCCCCCGCGCCTACCACGGCCTGCGCGCCACCCACTGGCCCCCGCTCGCCTTCCTGGGCATCGTCGCCCTCGTGGCGCTCGGCGGACTGGGCAGGGCCCGCACGGGGCACGCCTGGGTGCTCACCCTCTTCGGCCGCTACCGCGGCACGGTCCGGCGTACCGGCCTGACCTGGGTGAGTCCCCTCCTGCTGCGCCGCCGGGTCGATGTACGCCTGCGTCACTGGCGCAGCGACCCCATGCCCGCCGTGGACTCGGGCGGTCTCGCCCTCCAGGTCGTCGTGCAGGTCGTCTGGCAGGTCAAGGACACGGCACGGGCCACCCTCGCCGTCGAGGACCACACGGAGTACCTCGCCGAGCAGGTCGAATCGGCGATGGCCCGCGTGCTGTCGCAGCTGCCCGCCGACGCCTTCCACGAGGACGCCCCGACCCTGCGCGACGCCGAGGCCGTCGGTGACGCGCTGACCCGGATGCTGGCGGCCGAGACGGAGGCGGTCGGGATCGAGGTGTTCTCGGCCCAGCCGACCCGGATCGAGTACGCGGCCGAGGTCGCCGAGGCCATGCGCCGCCGCCGGGTCGCGGCGATCGACGCCAAGCACCGGGACACCGTGCTGACCTCGGTCGTGGACGCGGTGGACGACACCGTCCACCGGCTGACCTCGCGCGGGCTGGTCGAGCTCGACGACTACGAGCGCAAGGCGCTGGTGAAGGACCTCACGGTCGCCTTCTACACGGGCCGCTCCGAGTAGCGCGACGAGGACGTCGGGGACGTCGGGGACTGCAGGAACGACAGGGACGACGGGAACGGGTGGCCGGAATCGACCGGACCACCCGTTCTTCCATTGGTATGGACATGGCCAACTCTCGTCAATAATCTGGGACTTGGTCTAGACCTGAATCCCCACACGCGCGCGCTCTCGTCGAACTCCCCCCACGTTCAAGGAGCATCATGCGTCCCATCCGCATGCCCAGAAGGGCCGGCGTCGCCACGCTCGGCCTCGGCCTCGTCGCCGGGATCACCCTGCTCGGCGCGCCCAGTGCCAGCAGTCACGGCTACACCGACACCCCGATCAGCCGCCAGAAGCTCTGCGCCAACCGGACCGTCGCCGACTGCGGCGCGATCCAGTGGGAGCCGCAGAGCGTCGAGGGCTTCAAGGGGTTCCCGGCCGCCGGTCCCGCCGACGGCAAGATATGTTCCGGCGGACTCTCCCAGTTCGCGGAGCTCGACAATCCGCGCAGCGGCGCCTGGCCCACCACCAAGGTGACCAGCGGGCAGAGCTACGGCTTCCGGTGGCAGTTCACCGCCAACCACTCCACCACCGACTTCAAGTACTACGTCACGAAGAACGGCTGGACCGGCAGCAAGGCCCTGACCCGCGCCGACCTCGAACCCCAGCCCTTCCTCACCGTCGCCTACAACGGCGCCCGCCCGGCCATGACCACCGTCCACCAGGGGGCCATGCCCAGCGGCAAGACGGGCCGGCACCTGATCCTGGCCGTCTGGACCGTCAACGACACCCCGATGGCCTTCTACGCCTGCTCCGACGTTCAGTTCTGACGGCACGTCAGCTACTCTCCGGCGGCATGCGGACGACGACTGCACACGGAACCGTCGCGGAGCTCATCGCGCGCCAATGGGGCGACCACCGGCCCGGGCTGAAGCACGAGGGAGGCGTCCTCACCCACCACCGGACCGCCCAGGAGGCCGCCGCGCGCGCCGCACTCCTCGTCGACCTCATGCCTCCGGGGGCCGAACCGCACCTCGGGATCCTGCTCGACAACACCCCCGAGTTCCCGTTCTGGCTCGGCGCGGCGGCCCTCGCCGGGGCCGCCGTCGCCGGGATCAACCCCACCCGGCGCGGCCCCGAGCTGGCCCGCGACATCCTGCACACCGACTGCCGGATCCTGATCACCGAGGCCGCCCACCTGCCGCTGCTGCGCGGCCTCGACCTGCCCGGCGTACGCATCCTGGTCACCGGCACCGAGGAGTACGAAGCCCTCCTCGCCCCCTACGCGGCCGCGAAGCCCGGCGAGGCCGTGCTGGGCACCCCCGGCCCCGGCTCCCGCCTCCTCCTCTACTTCACCTCCGGCTCCACCGGCGCCCCCAAGGCCGCCATCTGCACCCAGGGCCGGCTGGCGGCCGCCGGATCCGCGCTCGCGCACCAGTTCTCCGTCACCCCGGACGACGTCCACTACGTCTGCATGCCGCTCTTCCACGGCAATGCCGTCATCGCCGACTGGCTGCCGGCCCTCGTCGGCGGGGCCCCGGTGGCCCTGCGCCGCCGCTTTTCGGCCTCCGCGTTCCTGGACGACGTACGGGCGTACGGGGCCACGTACTTCACCTATGTCGGACGGGCGATCCAGTACCTCCTGGCCACCGAGCCCCGCCCCGACGACCGCACGCACACCCTGCGGCTCGGCTTCGGCACCGAGGCCGGGGCGGTGGACGCGGCCCGCTTCGCCGAACGGTTCGGGGTCCGGCTGGTGGAGGGCTACGGCGCCACCGAGGGCGGCGCCTCCGTCCAGCGGGCCCCGGACACCCCGCCCGGCGCCCTGGGCCGGGCGGGCGCGGGGGACGACCTGGCGGTCATCGACCCGCGCACGGGGCGCGAATGCCCGGCCGCGGTCCTGGACGCCGAGGGCCGCCTGCGCAACGGCTCCGAGGCGATCGGCGAACTGGTCAACCGGGGGCGCAGCCTGTTCGAGGGCTACTGGCGCAACCCGGAGGCGGAGGCCGACCGCACCCGGGACGGCTGGTACTGGACGGGCGACCTCTTCTTCCGGGACGCGGCGGGCTTCCTCTACTTCGCGGGCCGCACCGACGACCGGCTCCGGATCGACAGCGAGAACCTCGCCGCGGCAGTGATCGAGAACATCCTGGCCCGCTGGACGGACGCGGCCGCGGTGGCGGTGTACGCGGTGCCGGACGAGGTGGCGGGGGACCAGGCCATGGCGGCCTTCGCCCTCCGGGAGGGCGCGGTCTTCGACCCGTCCGCCTTCGCGGCGTTCCTCGCCGCGCAGCCCGACCTGGGCACGAAGATGGCCCCGCGCTATCTCCGGATCGTCACCGTGATGCCGGTCACGGCCACCAACAAGATCCACCGCGTGGCCCTGCGCCACGAGGGCTTCGGCTGCCCCGACCCGGTCTGGCACCGCTCCCCGGCCGGGGACTACCGGCCGCTGGACGAGGCCGCCCGGTCCGCGCTGCTCGCCGAGTACGAGGCCCACGGCCGCGCGGACCTGCTGCGACGGCCGGGGATGCCCCCTGCATAGGAGGGTCCAGACCATTTTCGGCCCGTGGGCGGGTTTCCACGGGCCCTCGCGCACCTCCGCGGGTAATGGTTTTGAGCACCCCTGAGGACCGGGTAGTATTTTCTCTGTCAGCAGGCGCCGCTAGCTCAGTTGGTTAGAGCAGCTGACTCTTAATCAGCGGGTCCGGGGTTCGAGTCCCTGGCGGCGCACCTGTCCTTCGGGCGGTTTCCGGTTCACCGGGAACCGCCCGAAGTGTTTTCCGGGCCCGTTCGGGCCGGCCGCCGGTGCTAGAGCGTGAGCGACAGCAGCAACGGTGCGGCCTTGCGGTTCAGGGTGTCCGCCGCGGCCCGCAGCCGGTGCGCGTGCTCGACGGGCATCGACAGGGCCAGGCAGCCCACCGAGGCCCCGGCCGTGATCGGAACCGCCGCGCAGACCGTGCCCACTGCGTATTCCTGCAGGTCCAGCATCGGCACGGTGGCCGGCTGGGCGTCCAGCTTGGAAAACAGGATCCGCTCGTTCACGATCGTCTTCGACGTGAGCCGGGCGATCTTGTGGCGGGACAGGTGGTCGCGCCGCCCGTTCAGGTCGAGCTGGGTCAGCAGGCACTTGCCGACCGCGCTGGCGTGCGCGGCGGAGCGGAAGTCGACCCACTCGTGCACCTTCGGGGTGCGGGGACTGTCCGCGAACTGCGTGATCCTGACCTCGCCGTCCACGTAGCGGCTGATGTAGACGGCCGCGCCGACGGAGTCGCGCAGCCGGTCCAGCGTCTCCTGGAGCTTGTCCGTGAGCGCCTGCTGCCGGTCGATTCCGGAACCGAGCAGGACAAGGGAATCCCCTATGGCGTAAGCACCGTCGGACACCTGCAGGACATACCCCTCCCGACGCAGCATGAGCAGCATCGGGGCGAGATGGACTGCGGGCAGGCCGGTCTCACGCGCGATCTGCACGTCCGTCACACCACCGGTGTGACGCGCGATCGTTTCGAGTACGCGTAGTGCGTACTGCACCGAGTGGAACGGCGCGGTCGGCTCGGGCTTCAGCGCCACGGTTTCCCCCTAGCAGGTTGTTACCGCTTGCCCTACCACGATAGCCATCAAGAGGCCCGTGTGGAGCGCCTGTTGAGGAGATTGATGGCTCAATCACGTCTCTCTGCCTGGATCTACTCCTCTGGCATATGCCACTGTCATGCGCGCCGCCGACCCGCTTCCCTCCTTCTTCGATATCGGGGCGATACGCCTCCTCCCTAGTGTCGTGTCGCCACTGCGACACCACCACGAAGGGACATTTGTCATGCGCAAGCTCATGGCCGCCACCGCGGCCGCCGGCTCCTTGCTGATGGTCGGCGCCACCGCGGGCACCGCGGCCGCCGCCGACCCCGTGGAGCCCTGGAACAAGAAGATCGACGGAGCGTACGGCTCCGGAATGATCGCGTACGCCGATGGGCCCCAGCAGGGCGTGGTGGCGACCGGCAAGCTGACCGTCACCGACACCAACCCGAAGGCCTGCTACACCATCTCCGTCGGTGTCTTCTACTTGCGGCACATGGCATGGGCCAAGTCGTCGCAGAAGCAGTGCGGACCCGGCACGCTGGACATCACCGCCTCCCTCACCGGCCTCCCCGTATGGGACCCCGAGGTCGCCATCTGCAAGGTGGGCGTGGCCAGCCGGGGGTGCAAGCTCTGATGCTCCGGCCGGACGGTCCGCCGAAGGCCCGTCCGGCCGGTGAGCCGAGGGTCTGGGTGCGTCCCGGGTCCTCGGCTCCTGAAGGAGATCGCTTTCGATATCGCGGTGATATGCCCCTTCCGTAGCGTCTTGTCGTCAATGCGACATCACTCTGAAGGGATGTTTGTCATGCGCAAGCTCATGGTCGCCACCGCGGCCGCCGGCTCCTTGCTGATGGTCGGCGCCACCGCGGGCACCGCGGCCGCCGACTCCGAGCCCTTTGTGGAGCCCTGGACCGCGAGTGTCACCGGGGCGTCCGGCTCCGGCACCCTGACCTCCGTCAGCGGGGCCAACATGAACACCACCGTGAAGGTCGACGGCAAGCTCACCGTCACCGACACCGACCCCAAGGCCTGCTACTCCATCACCATCGGTTTCTGGTTCTCGAAGATGAAGTGGTGGCACCACGCCCCGCAGAAGCAGTGCGGCCCGGGCACCGTGGACCTCACCAACTCCTTCAACACCATGTCCTACTTCGACGCCTTCGTCATCGTTTGCAAGGAAGGCGAGTGGAAGGTGGGGTGCAGCGCCTGACCCACCGGCCGGACGGTCCGTCGAAGGTTCGTCCGGCCCGGTGAACCGGGGCCCGGGGTTCCGCCCCGGGCACTCGGTCCGTCCGCGCCGGGAATGCCCGGCCGCCCTCCACGGTTCGAGTTCTTCGTACGGTGTCGTGCGGAAGTCGTGCGCACGTGGAAGCGGAACGGGAGCGGCGATGACTGACGACGGGGACGTGCAGGAGTACGGGAACGGGATCCGCGGCGTGGCGCACGGCCGGGCGGCCGTGCCCCTCTCCGTCCTGGACCTGGTCACCGTGGGCGCCGGCAGCACCGCCCGCGACTCCCTGCGCACCAGCGTGGCCATCGCCCGGCTCGCCGAATCCCGCGGCTACCACCGCCACTGGGTCGCCGAGCACCACTCCATGCCCGGCGTCGCCAGCTCCTCGCCCGCCGTGATCCTGGCCCACCTCGCCGCGCACACCTCCCGCATCCGGCTCGGTTCGGGCGGGGTCATGCTGCCCAACCACGCCCCGCTCACCGTCGCCGAGCAGTTCGGCACCCTGGAGGCGCTCGCCCCGGGCCGGATCGACCTCGGGCTCGGCCGCGCCCCGGGCACCGACGGCCGTACGGCCGCCGCGCTGCGCGGGCCCGGGCGCCTGGACGAGGCCGCGGACGAGTTCCCCCGGCAGCTCGCGGAGCTGACCCGCTTCCTCGACGACGACTTCCCCGACGGGCACCCGTACGCCCGCGTGCACGCCGTACCCGGCCCCGTCCAGGGCCCCGCCGGGCGGCCGCCGCTGTGGCTGCTCGGCTCCTCCGGCTTCAGTGCCCGCCTCGCGGGCGAGCTCGGCCTGCCCTTCGCCTACGCCCACCACTTCTCGGCGGCCGGCACCCTGCCCGCACTCGACCTCTACCGGCAGAGCTTCCGCCCCTCGGCCGTCCTGGACGCCCCCTACGCCGTCATCGGGGTCTCGGCGCTCGCCGCCGACACCGACGGGGAGGCCCGCGCCCAGGTGCTCACCGGCGCGCTGTCGATGCTGCGGCTGCGCACCGGCCGGCCCGGGCTGATCCCGACGCCCGAGGAGGCGGCGGCGTACCCCTTCACCGCGCTGGAGCGGGAATTCGTGGACGGCTGGCTCGCGAACGTCGTCCACGGCACCCCCGACGAGGTCCGCACCGGCCTCGACGACCTCGCCAAGCGGACGGGCGCGGACGAGCTGATGCTGACCGCCAACGCCCACAGCGGGGCGGCCCGGTTGCGTTCCTACGGGCTCATCGCAGATGCGTACGGGCTGCCCTTGGAAGGGCCCGCCGCCGATTGACGGCGTGCAAACGGGGTTTGGCTGGTTTGTTGCCGAAACCTTGCGCGGGGCTTCCTGAAGGCAGCCTTAAACCGCTCGTCACCTGGGGTGGCGGGCGGTTTCTGATGTGCGCTCAGGTCTCTGACTTGGGGAAATAGCACGGGAGTGGTCTAGTCCTTCTTTGGTCCGAACCATTGACGCGGGGCTGGAGTGATCGCTATCACTTCTCTCACCCGAACCTCCCGCTCTCTCCTCCCAGCCCCCCGGAGGCAGTTCATGCACATCCGTAAACCCCTCATCGCGGCCGCCGCCACGGCCGCGCTGGCCGCCGGAGCGCTGGCCTCCTTCGCGGGACTCGGCACCGCCCAGGCCGCCGACGCCTCGGCCGGCGCCGCGGCGGGTGGCGTCCGCATCGCCTACTACGACCAGTGGAGCGTGTACGGGAACGCCTTCTACCCCAAGCACCTCGACACCCGTGGCATAGCGGGCAAGTTGGATGTCATCAACTACTCGTTCGGCAACATCCACCCCACCAACCTCACCTGTTTCGAGGCGAACAAGGCGGCGGGCGACGACAACAACCCCAACGCCGGTGACGGCGCGGGCGACTCGTACGCCGACTACCAGAAGTCCTTCAGCGCCGCCGACAGCGTCAGCGGGGTCGCCGACAAGTGGGACCAGCCGATCGTCGGCGTCTTCAACCAGTTCAAGCAGCTGAAGGCCAAGTACCCCCACTTGAAGATCAACATCTCGCTGGGCGGCTGGACCTACTCCAAGTACTTCAGCGACGCGGCGAAGACCGACGCCTCCCGCAAGAAGCTGGTCTCCTCCTGCATCGACCAGTACATCAAGGGCAACCTGCCGGTCGAGGGCGGCTACGGCGGCCAGGGCGTCGCGGCCGGCATCTTCGACGGCATCGACATCGACTGGGAGTACCCGGGCTCGTCCGGCGGCCACCTCGGCAACCACTACGCCCCCGAGGACAAGCAGAACTTCACGCTCCTGCTCAAGGAGTTCCGCGAGCAGCTCGACGCCTACGGCCAGGCCAACGGCGGCAAGAAGTACCTGCTGACCTCGGCGCTCCCGGCCGGCCAGGACAAGATCAAGTACATCGAGACGGACAAGATCGGCGCGTACCTCGACTACGCGAACATCATGACGTACGACATGCACGGCGCTTGGGACGGCGACGGCCCGACGTACCACCAGTCCCCGCTGCAGAACTCGGCCGCCGACCCGACGGACCCGATCGCCCCGGGCACCCAGAAGTACGGCATCAAGAACGCCATCGACTCCTGGATCGACGGCAACCCGGCCTACGGGATCACGGGCGGCTTCCCCGCCAACAAGCTGACCCTGGGCTACGAGTTCTACTACCGCGGCTGGAAGGGCGTCCCGGCCGGCACCACCAACGGCCTCGCCCAGACCGCGACCGGCCCCTCCGCCGCCCGCCCCACCAGCCAGCAGGCCGGCATCGCGAACTACAAGGAGCTCGGCGGGATCGTCGACAACCCGGCGACGACCTTCTGGGACGACCAGGCCAAGGCCTCGTACTTCTACAAGGACGGCGAGTTCTTCACCGGCCTGAACCAGAAGTCCATCCAGGCCCGGGTCGACTACGGCAAGCAGCGCGGCCTGGCCGGCGCGATGATGTACTCCCTGCTCGGCCTGGACAACAACACCACCCTGCTGAACCAGATCTCGGACGCCCTCGGCGGCACCACGGTCCCGCCGACCACGCCTCCGACCACGCCTCCCACCACCCCGCCGACCACGCCGCCCACGACGCCTCCGACCACCCCGCCGACCACGGGCTGCGGCTCGACCCCGGCGTACGTCGCGGGCACGATCTACACCGCGGGCAACGAGGTCGCGCACAACGGCCGCAAGTACAAGGCCCAGTGGTGGACGCAGAACGAGACCCCGGGCACCACGGGCGAGTGGGGTGTCTGGAAGGACCTCGGCGCCTGCTGATCTCCCCCCACCCCGCGCCGAGCGACACCCCGCCCCGCACCCTGCACCCCGGGTGTGGGGCGGAGGTGTGTCACATGGTTGCCGGATTCCCGACCTCGGTGCGTGTCGGTGTCGCTACGCTCGGCCACAAGCCCGTTCTCCGCTTGGGGGTGCCGTCTCATGGTCCAGGCCCGTGACATCGATCCCAGTGCCTCGCCGCTGGACTACTACAGCTACGAGCTGCGCCGACTGAGGGAGGAGGCGGGCCTGAAGCAGGCGGAACTGGGCGCGATCATCTTCTGCACGGGCTCCCTCGTCGGCATGGTCGAGAACGGCCGACGGGTCCCCACGCGCGACTTCTCCGAACGGCTGGACGCAGCCCTGGGCACGGACGGACACTTCTCCCGCCTGGTGGGCCTGGTCCTGCGGAGCGTCTTGCCGACGTGGTTCCAGGCGTACGCGGAGATGGAGGCGCGGGCGACGTTCATCTCCACGTTCCAGTGTCAGTTGGTGTACGGACTCCTGCAGACGGAGGACTACGCGCGGGCCGTTCTGGGCGTCGAGAAACCCGACACGCTCGACGCCGCCGTGGCAGCGCGCATGGATCGGCAGCGCATACTCGCCCGCGACAATCCGCCGGTGCTGTGGGTGGTGCTGGACGAGGCGGCGCTCCACCGGGAGATCGGTGGCCGTGAGGTCATGCGTAACCAACTCGCCCACCTGCTGAGCCTTCAGGACCGCCAGTGGCTCGAAATCCAGGTGCTGCCCTTTGAGGCCGGCCAGCACGGGGGAATGATGGGCTCGTTCAACCTTCTGCGGTTCGACGGTGACCCGGACCTTCACTACAGCGAGAGCTACGACGGCGGCCATATGACGGCCAACCCGCAAGTGATCAAGGAGCGTTCGGTCGGATACGCTCGCTTGCAGGCCGAGGCCCTCTCCCCCCGGGCGTCGGCAGAGCTGATCGCTCGCGTAATGGAGGAACGCTATGGGAAGCATCCAGAACATGCCGAGCGTGCTGTGGCGTAAGTCGTCCTACAGCGGCTCCAGTGGTGGCGACTGCGTCGAGTGCGCCCTGCTCGGCACCGCCGCCTGGCGCAACGGCGGAGACTGCGTCGAGGTGGCTGCGCAGCCCTGCGCGGTGGCCGTTCGGGACTCGAAGCGGCCCGACGGGCCCGTCTTCGCCGTGACTCCCGAGGCGTTCGCCGCCTTCGTGCGGAGCCTCTGACCGGCAGCCCCGCCCAGGGGGCTGCCGTAGGCGGCCCGCCCCCGGCCGGGCAGTGGCCGGGGGCGGACCGCGGTCTCAGGGGTCAGACCTGGAACTGGCCGACCGTGATGAAGTGCCGCAGGTCCTCCGGGGTGCCCTCCAGCGCCTTCTCGGCCGCCGCGCGCAGCGCGTCGCTGATGCCCGGGCGGCCGAGGATGCGGAAGGTCTCCACCCGGTCGTCTTCGGCCTGGGCCAGCCGCAGGCCGGTCTTCAGGAAGGCGGTGCGGTCGGCCGGGGTGCCGTCGAGGGCCTTGTTGGCCTCGCGGACGACGCCCTTGCCGGGCTTGGTGGCCAGGAGCTTCAGGATGGTGAACCTGTTGTCCTCGTCCTGTGCCTTCGCGAGGCCGGTGGCCAGGAAGGCGACGCGGTCGGCCGGGGTGCCGTCGAGGGCCCTGTTCGCCTCGCGGACGACGCCCTTGCCCGGCTTACCGGCCAGGATCCGGAGAATGGCGATCTTGTTGTCGTCGTCCTGGGCCTTGGCGAGGCCGGTCTTCAGGAACTCGGCGCGGTCGGCGGCGGTGCCGGACAGGACGCGGTTGGCTTCGCTCCTGACGCTCTTGCCGGTGTTCGGGTCGGCCAGGAGCTTCACGATGGTGAAGGCGTTGTCCCTGTCCTGGGCCTTCGCCAGACCGGTCTTCAGGAAGGTGCGTACGTCCTCGGTGGTGCCGGCGAGGGCCTCGTCGGCCGCGCTGGTCACGCTCTTGCCCGGGTTGGTGGCCAGGACGCGGGTGACCTCGGCGCGCAGCTCGGCGTCCGACATGGTGTCGTACGGCGACTCCCCGGCGGTGACCGCCGTGGCCTTTGCGGGTACGGCGACGGCCTGGCCGGCGGCCAGGGCCGGGGTCGCGAGCAGCAGGGCCGGAGCGAGGGCGCCGACGGTCAGGGCGAGCGCGGAACGGGTGAGATTCATGCTGTTTCCCCCACGGATCACGAATCACGGAACTCGGTCAAGAACCGTTTACCCGAAGATCGTTACAAGGGGGGGATGGCCTGTCCAACGCCGAAAGGGGCCCTGGACGGCCCGAGAACGGCGAAGCGGAATGCCGCTAGAGGCGGTTCTCCGCACCCGGTCGGGTGCCGATCATCTCGGCGATCCGCTCCGGGGCCACGGCCCGCGAATAGAGCCAGCCCTGACCCGTGTCGCAGCCCACGCGCCGCAGCCGCGCGGCCTGTCCCGCGGTCTCCACGCACTCGGCGGTGACCGTCAGGCCCAGTCGGTGCGCGAGCTGGACCAGGGCCTCGACGATGGTCTCGTCGGCCGGGTTCGGGTGCGCCCCCTCCTCGTAGCGGAATCCCTTGACGAACGAACCGTCCAGTTTCAGAACTGATACAGGGAGCCTGCTGAGGTAGGCGAGGTTCGAGTAGCCGGTGCCGAAGTCGTCGATCGCGATCCGTACGCCCATGTCGCTCAGCGCCTGGAGGGCCTGGAGCGGCCGTCCGGCCGAGCCCATCACCGCCGACTCGGTCAGCTCCAGCTGCAGCAGCTGCGGGGCGAGGCCGGTCTCGGCCAGGATCTCTGCGACGTCGCCGACCAGGTCGGAGTCCCACACCTGCCGGACGGCGACGTTGACCGACACGAAGACCGGTGCGTCGCTGGGCTGTTCGATCTGCCAGCGCCGTGCCTGCCGGCAGGCGGTCCGCAGGACCCACTGTCCCAACTGGACGATGGATCCGTCCTCTTCTGCGATCCCGATGAACCGATTCGGCGTGAGTGTGCCGAATTGTGGATGGTTCCAGCGCACCAGGGCCTCGACCCCGCGCACCGCGCCGCTCTCCAGGTCCACCAGTGGCTGGTACTCCAGCTCGAACTCCCCCCGCTCCACGGCCGGCCGCAGCGTGGAGGAGAGCGCCTGGCGGGTCATCCGGTGCGCGTTGCGCTCCGGATCGAACAGCGTCCAGCGGGCCTTGCCGTCCGCCTTGGCCCAGTACAGGGTCGTGTCGGCGGCCTGCATCAGACCGGTCGCCGAGGTGCCGGCCGCCGCCCGCTCCACCACCCCGATCGACGCGGAGACCGACAGCCGCTGCCCGGCCAGGTCGAAGGGCTCCTGTACGGCGGCCAGTACGCTCCGCGCCAGGTCCGCGAGCTGTTCGGTGCCGGTGGAGTCCTCGACGAGCAGGGCGAACTCGTCGCCGCCGAGGCGGGCGACCAGGTGCCCGCCGGTGCGCCCGTACCCGGACTGGTCGGCGCACTGCGTCAGCCGGGCCGCGACGGCGGTCAGCAGCCGGTCGCCGACCCGGTGGCCGAGGGTGTCGTTGACCGCCTTGAACCCGTCGAGGTCCAGGTAGCACAGCCCGATCCGGCCGGTGCCGCCGCCGTGTTCGTACGAGGAGGCCTCCAGGGCTGCGGAGAGCCGCTCGAAGAACAGCGCGCGGTTCGGCAGCCGTGTGACCGGGTCGTGCATCTGGAGGTGCCGCAGGCGGGCCTGGAGGTCGCGCCGGTCGCTGATGTCGGAGACGGACAGCAGGACGTCCCCCGTCCCGGGGACCGGCCCGAGCGTGACCTCGGTCCAGAGCGAGTGCCCGTCGGGGTGCTTGAGGCGGCGGGTGCAGCGCAGCCGGGCCTGTCGGCCCCGGAGCACCTCCTGGTACGCGGCCCAGGTGCGGGCCTCCGCGGCCAGGTCCACCAGGTCGGCGGCGCAGCGGTGGACGAGCGTGTGCGGCTCGCTGCCGAGCAGACCGGCGAAGGCCTGGTTGGCGGCGACCACGTAGCCCTCGCGGTCCACGACCGCCATGGCGAGGTGGGCCGCGTTGAAGGCGGCCCGGTAGTCGCGCAGATCGGACTCGGCGCGGTACGGCGTCGCCGAGCCGGCCGGGGTGGCCGAAGTCGACGGCACTGCCGGCACTGCCGGGTGACGCTCCGTAATGGCCGATCGGATGCTGTCGGCCGCCGAACCGGTTCCTTCTGAGGTTCCGCTCACCGTTGGCTCCCGCAGTGTTCGTGAGTGTCCGCGCAGGAAAGTGTGCCGATCATAGAGGCTGCCGGGAGGCCCTATCCAGCGGCGCCGCCGGTTGAGACGGGGGAGTTCGGCGTGATGACGGATTGCCGGACCAAGATCGCTTGATCGTTTCTGCGCGGCTCTGAGCGTGCGGGGGCTCCCGCTGATCTCAGGTGATCGGTCGTGACGTTCTGTAGGCAGAGGCGTGAAGTTCGGGGGTCACCGGCTTGCCGTATTGCTCACTCGTGTGGGGCAGCGGAACAGGGCATTAGTAAGACAATCGCCTCAAGGTGGCTAAACAGGCACGAATCCACCACCGGAGGTCGATGTGGCGCGACAGCAGACACCCGGGGGAGTGGACCGCTCCCGCATCCGAAGTACCGCCGCGGCGCTCACCTCCCTGACGGCGGTCGCTGCCATGTCGCTCGTCGCGGGTCCCGCGGTGGCCGATTCGGGGGCCGGACCCTGCGCGCTGACCCGTACGGCGGCGCACCATTCCCTCGGCCTGGACACCTGGAACGGCGCCTACCCCAAACCCGAGCGCACACTCAACGCGGTCATGGTCTTCCTCTCCTTCCCCGACCACCGCAGTGCCCTCGCACCGGAGGAGATCGTCGGCGACTACTTCCCCGCCACCAGCGACTTCTTCGAGCAGGCCTCGTACGGGCGGTTCCGGCTGGTCCCGCACCCGCAGAAGCAGTGGATCAGCATGCCCAAGCCGTCGACCGCCTACGGGATAAAGCGCGACTGGGCCGCCGGTGACCGGGCGGCCTACCTGCGGGACGCGGTCGCCACCGCCGACGCCCAGGTGGACTTCGGCAAGTACGACGTCGTCTACTTCGTCGCCGACCCGGACGCGCCCGGAGTGGACTCCGACGCCACGAAGGTCGTCAACTTCGAGAACCCGATCGTCGCGGACGGCACGGAACTGCGCCGGATCGTCACCGTCTTCGAACGCCACCCGCCGGACCGGAACGTACTGGCCCACGAGACCGGGCACGTCTTCGACCTGCCCGACCTCTACCACCGGCCCACGGACGGCAAGGGTGACTGGGACACCTACGTCGGCGACTGGGACGTCATGGGCAGCCAGTTCGGCATGGCCCCGGACCTCTTCGCCTGGCACAAGTGGAAGCTGGGCTGGCTGGACGCCTCCCAGGTGGACTGCGTGCAGTCGGGCTCCTCGCTGCACACCCTGCAGCCGCTGGCCCAGGCCCCGCCGAGCGGCGGAACCGGCGGAACCCGGCTCGCCGTGATCCGTACGGGCCCCGGCAGCGCGATCGCCGTCGAGGCGCGGGGCTCCGCCGGCAACGACGGGGACACCTGCACGGAAGGGGTCCTGGTCTACCGGGTGCGCAACGAGGCGGCGTCGGGCGGCGGCCCCATCGAGGTGCTGGACGCACACCCCTCGACGGAGGCGTGCTGGGACCGCTCGGTCTACCCGCCGCTCGCGGACGCGCCGCTGGAGGTGGGTGAGACGTACACGGTGCCGGGGGAGCGGATCACCATCGAGGTCGCGGACCGCACCAGGTCCGGCGCGTACACGGTGAAGATCACGACGTGACCGGGGGACAACGAAGAAGGCCCCCACTCGTGTGGGGGCCTTCTTCCGTCTGTGCGCCGCCAGGGACTCGAACCCCGGACCCGCTGATTAAGAGTCAGCTGCTCTAACCAACTGAGCTAGCGGCGCTTGCTGACGAGGAAGACATTAGCAGGAGGATCCGCGGAACGAAAAATCGATATCCCCAGGTCCGGTCGGTGCGGGCGTGCGGGCCGCCCGTACGAAGGCCCAGAGCAGGGCTTCCGGCCCGGGAAGCCATGGTTCCCGGGCGTCGGGCGCCACCAGCCACCGTGAGGGCCCGGGCGTGGCGGCCAGCGGCGGAACGGTGACGGCGTCGCCGCGGCCGTGGCAGAGCGGCGCCGGGGCGGTGCGGGAACCTCCCCATTCCTCCCACGCCAGCAGGGCGGGCAGCCGGTGCGCGGTCCCGGGCGCGGCGAACAGCAGCATCCGGCCGCGGTGCACGGCGACCGGCCCGGAGCCGGGGCCCTCGACCCAGAGCAGGTCCAGGACGCGCCGCCCGAGCACGAGCGGGACGTTGACGACGTCGAACGGCTCCCCGCAGGGCAGCGTGGCGGGCAGTCCGGGCCGCGCCTCCCACAGCGCGAGGGTGCGCCGGGGGTGGGCGGCGGCGGAGGCGAGCCAGGCGGCTCCCTGCGGGGTGACGTGGGTGGCGGGAGCGGTGCGGGTGCGCTCGCCGGGCGCGTGGAGGGCGGTGCAGCCGGAAGCCGTCGTCAGCGTCGTCATATGCCACTGTCTACCCGCCGTAGCGAGCCGATTCCTCGGGGTTACATAAAACCGGGACAGAGGGGGCGCCACCGGAGTATGGTGCGCTCCCCGAACCCCGGAGGGGCTCTGGATCCGGCTACGGCGTACCGGCGCCGCGCTGGAGCGTCTCGCCGAATTCGATCATCTTGAGGGCGTAGTCCTCGGTCCACTCCGCCTGCTCGGCGATGAGCGCCGGCGAGAGCCGGTCGAACCGCCTCGGATCCGCCAGCTGGGCCGCCGCCAGCGCCTGGAACTCCACCGCCCTCTCCTGCGCGGCCCGGAAGGCCAGCGTCAGCTCGGTCGCCCGGGCCAGCAGCTCACGCGGATCCTCGATCGACTCCAGGTCGAAGAAGTGCTCCGGGTCCGCCACGGCCTCCGAGGGCTCGAAGAGCAGCGGCGCCGGCCGCAGCCGACGCTCGGTCCGCTCGGGCTCTGCCATGCGTGTCCTCCTGCTGCGCGTGCGAATTGATTCCGGGCCACCGTCCATTGTCCAACGCCACGCAAGACCCCTGCTCGATGGGCTGGAACACCCGTATGGCCGATGAGGTGCATGAGCGGATCGACGGGCTCAGTGGCGAGGGAGTCGCACAGGTGATCGGCTGGCGCCGGTATCTGCACCGAAATCCCGGGCTGCCCAAGCCGCGATGCCGCTCGGCGTGGCCCACGTCCTGGCCCGCGTGCGCGGGCGGCTGCCCGGGACCGTGCTGTTCGTGTTCCGGCCCGACGAGGAGGGCGGGGCCCGGCTGATGGTGGCCGAGGGGGCCTTCGCCGACCCGGTGCCGACCATGGCCTTCGGGATGCACGTCACCCCGCACCCCAAGGGCTTCATCGGCTGGAAGGCCGACGCCATGTACGGCGCGTCCGGCCTGGTCCGCATGGAACTGACCGGCCGTCAGCTCCATGCCTCCTCGCCCTGGCACGGCATCGACCCGATGCCCGCCGCCGGCGCCCTGCTGACCGGGATCGGCCGGCTCTACCGCCAGACGTCCGCGTACTCGCCGCTGACCGTCTCCATCGGCCACGCCGAGGACGTCGGCCGGTACAACGTCATCGGCGAGACGGTCACCCTGTGGGGCACCGTCCGCTGCGCCGAGGAGCGGGACATGCCCGAGGTCAAGCGCCGGCTGACGGTGCTCGCCGAGCACACGGCGCGGGCGTACGGCTGCACCGCGCGGGTGGAGCTGCTCCAGGACGTGCCCGCCGTGCGCAACGACCCGGCGTGGGTGGCGGCCGCCCTGCCCACCCTGCGCCGGGTCGCGGGCGAGGGCCGGGTGGTGGAGGTCGGCGGCACCCTCGGCCACGACGACGCCTCCGAGCTCGTGACCCGCTTCGGAGGGCTGTACGTGATGCTCGGCGTGCAGGACACCGCACTGGACCCGGCGACCGGCGAGCCCGTCGCGGTCCCCGGCGGGCGCGGCCTCGCGGGCAACCACCATCCCGGCTTCCACGCCGCCGACGACACCCTGCTCACCGGCTACGGCTGCACGCACACGCCGCGTACGACCACCTGGCGGGGACCCTGCTCACACCGTGACGGCCTCCGCGGCGCGGCGCGCGGCCAGTTCGGCCACGTCGTCCAGGACCCCGGCGAGTTCGCCCGCGAGCGTCTCCGGGGCCAGGAAGCCCTCGGGCCCGATCAGCTTGGGGATGCCGGGGACCGCGACGGAGCGCTCGGCGGGCAGCATGCCGAGCCGGGTGAGGACCGGCAGCAACATCTCGGCGGCCGGGGCGCCGCCGGTGGGGCCGGCGCTGTAGCTGACGATGCCGACCGCCTTGCCCTTCCACTCGTTGTAGAGGAAGTCGATGGCGTTCTTGAAGGGGGCGGTGAAGCCGCCGTTGTACATCGGCAGGACGAACAGGAAGGCGTCCGCGGAGTCGACCAGGGCGCTCCAGTCGCGGGTGTGCTGATGGGTGTAGTTCCCGGTGGAGGCGTATTCGGGTTCGTCGAGGAAGGGCAGGGCGATCTCGGCGAGGTCGACGGGGGTGACGTCGAAGCCGCCGTGCTCGCGGGCCTGCCCGGTGACCCACTGGGCGAGGGGGCGGCCGGAGGAGGTGGGGCGGGTCGCGGCGGAGATCACGTGCAGACGGGTCATGGTGGGCACTTCCGGTCGGTGCGGTTGTTGATCTGTCACCTGATGAAACCCAGGATCTGGATGACATGTCAACTAGATAGATGATGTGTCACCGACCTGGTTAGAGTGGCAGGCATGACCCCCGCAGACGGGCCCCGCTGGCTCACTGCGTCCGAACAGGACGCCTGGTACGCGTGGCGGCGGATGTTCCCGCTGGTCAATGCCGAGATCGCGCGCGACCTCGGCCAGGACAGCGGACTGTCCGAGGCCGACTACGACGTCCTGTCCGTGCTCGGCTCCACGGACGGCCACCGCATGCGCATCAGCGCACTGGCCGAGCTGATGCGCTGGTCACGCAGCCGGCTGTCCCACCAGCTCACCCGCATGGAACAGCGCGGCATCGTCCGCCGCGAGGAAGTGGCCACCGACGGCCGGGGCGCGGAAGTGGTCCTCACCCCGGCCGGCGTCACCATGATCACGGAGGCGGCCCCGCTCCACGTCGAGTCCGTGCGCCGCCACCTGATCGACGCACTCACCCCGGACCAGCTGCGCACCCTGGCCGAGGTGGGCGAGGCGCTCCGCGAACGGCTGGGCGCCCGGCGGAAGGCCTGAGCCAGCCCCCTCAGGGCCGCCAGGACACCCGGTGCTCGGCCAGATGGGCCAGGACGGAGTGGTTCGCCTCCCAGCCGTCCGGGAACTTGACTGTCACGCCCAGCTGGACCGGTTCCGTCGAAGGATGGTCGTCCAGCAGTTCCGCTATGCCCGCCCGGGCCACCACCACGCACGCGTGCCGGTGCCGGGAGGCCAGGACGCACAGACGGCCCGTCTCCAGGTGGAAGGCCGTCGCGTCCGGACGGCCCGACAGCGGGTGGAGCACCACCGTGAGGTCGTACTCCCGGCCCTGGAGCCGGTTCGCGGTGTCCACCGTGACCCCCGTGACCCCCAGCGAGACCAGTGCCGCACGGACCGCCGCCGCCTGGTCGCGGTGGGCCGTGCCGACCGCGATCCGGTCCGGCGTCAGCGGGGCCGGTGCCGGGGACTGCTCGTCGGAGGTCACCGCCCCGCGGTCCAGCGCCCGGCGGACCACCAGAGCCACCGCCCGGACCGCCTCCGGGTCGGTGCGCGGGGTGTGCCGGGCCGGCAGCTCCAGCAGCCCCCAGCCCGCCTCGGCCGCCTCGTCCAGGACCCGGTCCGGACCCGACCCGTCCGAGGGGACCCCGTACGACAGCCGCCGCTCGCCCGGACCCGTACCGCTGCGGAACTGCGTGTACGGGTAGAAGGCGCGCGAGACCAGCGGAGCCGCCGTCGCCGGGAGCCGCCAGGACACCGGCAGCCGGTGCTGCGGCAGTTGCGGGTTGTGCGCGAGCAGGGTGCTCACCGCCGACGCGGAAGGGTCGTAGGACAGGCCCGCCCACTGCTCCGCACCGACCACGCTGAACGGATCCAGCTGCCCCGGGTCGCCCACGAACAGCGCCCGCTCGAACAGCCCGGCCACGGCCAGCAGCGCGTCCGAGCGCATCTGGTACGCCTCGTCGACGATCGCGTGCTGCCACGGCTCGACGTCCTTGACGAAGGCCCACTTCGCCGCCGTGGAAATGGTGATCGGCAGCTCGGCGAGATCCCCCGGCTTGGCCGAGAGGGTGACCGAGGGCAGCTCGCGCAGCGCCGGGTCGTACGCGTCGCCCTCGCTGCTGTGCAACCGGCCGACCTTCAGCTCCGGATCCTTGTCCGCGAGGCGCAGCACCAGGTCGTCGACCTGCGCGTTGGTCTGCGCCACCACCATCAGCCGGCGGCCGGCCGCGGCCAGCTCCCGGGCCGCGCGGACCACGAGCGTGGACTTGCCCGCGCCGGGCGGGGAGTCGACGACCACACCCCGCTCGGCCCCGTGCAGGGTGTCGGCCAGGATCGCGGCGGTCGCCCGGGCGGCCGCCGCACCCGGGTCGAAGGATGCGGTCGTGGTCACAGCAGGTCCTCGTCGGTCACGGAGTCGGGCAGGGGAAGGGCGCCCGCGCTCCCCGGCGGGCCGCCGTGGGTCCACGGGGTCTGCTCGGGCTCAGGGAGCTTCGGCCCGCCGCGCGCGTCGTGCTCGAAGAGCGTCCAGCAGACCCGGTCGCCCTTCTCCGGCACCGACCCCGGCTCGGGGTCCCGGCCGCGGCCCATCTTGTCGAGGAGCCGCAGCACCACCTGCCCGTCCTCCTCGAAGCGGACGAACTGCGCGCTCTGCGGGCGCCCGTCCAGCGAACGGAACACCTTCCCGCCGCCCCCTTCCGAGAGCTGCGGCCGGTCCTCCGTCGCCACCGTCACCAGCGGGCGCGGGCTCGGCCGCTTCGACTCCGTCCACTCCATCACCACTTCGGTGACCTCACCGGCGAACGCCTCGCCCGAGAGGCGCCGGCCCGCCATCACCAGGGGATCGTCCAGGGCCTCCTGGGCGTCGAGCCGCACCTGCTCGGTCTCCCGCGTGGCCAGCTTCTGGGCCGCCGTCACCGCGTCGTCGCGGCGCGGCTGCGGCGGCTCGCCCGCCCGTACGCGGTCCCGGTGGCCGGTGTACGACCAGCGGTCGCGCGTCCAGCGCTCCTCCGCGCGCTCGCCCGGCGCCAGGGTGCGCAGCAGGTCGATCGCCTCCCAGGTGCTGCGCCAGGTGACCGACAGCTGGGACACGACCAGTTTGCGCACCTCCAGCTCGGCCGCCCGCACGCGGTGCTCCTCGTCGCCGGGCCCGGCGGCCAGGGCCGCGCGCGCGGCGTCGTAGCGGGTGATCGCCGGGGCCAGCAGCTTGTTGTCGAAGGCCGGGTCGGTGGCCGGACCGGCGGGCGGGCACAGCAACTGGCCGTCCCTGTCGCGGCTCAGCTCGACCCGGTGGGCCTCCTCGGCGCCCGACCGGCCCTCCGGCGGGTCGATCCAGCCCAGGAGTGCACCGAGGTGCTGGTCCTCCAGGTTGCTCTGGCCGGTGGCCCAGTGCCGGGACAGCAGATCGGTGGCCGACAGCAGCATCGAGGAGCCGGGGACCCGCGAGCGCTCGGCGAGGTGCGTGAACCAGCGGCCGAGCATCGGCACCTGGGACGGCGCCGGATACGGATTGTCCGGATCCTCCTCGGCGGTGCGCCGGAACCGCATCGACCGGCCGAGCAGCCGTACGTACTCGATGCCCGCCCGGCTGGGCACGATCAGCTGCGGGGCGTCCACGCACAGCTCGGTCTCGACCTTGACCCGCTTGCCCGTCTCCGGGTCGGTCTCGCTGCGCTCGGCCGGCTCCACGGCGTCCGCGTAGCCGTCGATGTGGGCCAGGACGTGGACCGCCAGGTCCGCGAGGAAGGCCCAGCGCCGGTCGCGGTCGCGCGGCTGGGGTATCACGAAGACCTGCGGCGCGTCCCGGTCGGTGCCGACCATGGCGCCCAGCGGGGCGCCCGCCTCACCTGCGGTGGTCAGCGGCACGAAGACCATCGGGTGCTCGCTCAGGTGCCGGTGCCGAACGGTCGCGAGCGGCTGGGCGCGGCCCGCGCGTACGGCCTCCAGCCGGGCCAGGGTGTTCAGCAGGGGCATGCGGGGGTCTCCGGGGCGTGGTGCGGCGGACGGGCGGCGGCCATCTCCAGCGCCTCGGCGCGCAGCCGGGCGGCGCGGTGCAGCGCGGCGGCGGTCGGATCCTCGGCGCAGCCGGCCCCGGCGGCGGCCGCGAGGGCGGCCTCGACCGTGGTCAGCGCGCCCAGCTCACCCCGCACGGACCGGCCCAGCGCGGTCACCTGGTCGGCGGCGCGGGCCCGGTCGCGGCAGTGGAAGGCGAGCTCGCAGGCGGCCAGGCACTCCGGGGCGTAGGCGGCGTCGACCGCGGACACCGCTTCGACGAGCTCCTCGGCGGTCCGGGTCGCCGGGTCGAAGCTGAGGCCCTCGGGCAGTGCGGCGGCCAGCTCCTCGACGCGGGTCAGCCGGTCCAGCTGGCGGCGGGTCACCGAGCGCTCGCGGCGGATGTCGACGGGGGCCGCGGTGGGCAGGTTGGAGAAGTCCTTGGGACAGACCAGCAGCACGGTGTGGCCGACCCGGGCGCCGGTCAGCTTCCCGGCGGTCTGCTCCAGGGCCAGGACGTAGACGGCGGCCTGGCGGGCGGCTGCGCCCACCTTCGCGGCGTCGGCGGCCCCGTCGATCATCGGGAACGACTTGATCTCCACGACGGTCCAGTGGCCGTCGGGGTGGACGACGACGGCATCGGGCTCCAGGTACGCGGGGGAGCCGGCCACCTCCAGGGCGAGCATCGGGTGGTCCAGCAGGGTCCAGGCCCCGCTCTCCCGCCCGGCGGCGGTCGCCTCGCGCAGCGCGAGCGCGGTCCGGGCGGCGCGGCCCTCCGGCCCGGCGGCGGTGAGGTCGGGGACGCGGGCCCCGGGGCCGGGGGGTTCGGTGGCGGGGGCGAGGTGCGCGTGGACCAGCCGCAGCAGCTCGGCTCCGCCGTCGCCCTTGACCTTGGCCTCGAAGGAGTTGCCGCGGACTATGGCGAACTGCGACTGCCCGAAGGAGGCGGGGGAGCCGAGCGCCGTGGCCAGGGCGGTCTTGTCCACGCCGGCGCCGTCGAGGAGGGCGCGTCTGCCGCAGCCGGGATTGGCGGCGAGGGCCGCCAGTGCCCGGGCGTCGAGCGGGCGGGGCGGCACGGCGGGGCCGCGCAGACCGGCGAGCCGCTGCCGCAGTGTCGTCGGCTGCGCAGGGCTGCTGGGCAGGTAGGAGCTCACCCGCGGAAGTGTCCCATCCGCCACTGACAATCGTGGACCTAGTGCGGAAACCGGCCGTGGGAGCGGGTGATGGATGATGGACGGACCTCGAACGAACCGGGAGAATTCACATGGCCCCCCGCATCCTGCTGGCCCGCCACGGCCAGACGGCGTGGTCGCAGCTCGGCAAGCACACCGGACGCACGGACGTGCCGATGCTGGAGGAGGGCAAGCTGGGCGCGAAGCTGCTCGGCGAGCGGCTGGCCCGTGACCCGTGGCGGGGGCTGCCGGGCGTGGAGGTCCGCACCAGCCCGCTGGTGCGCGCGAGCGAGAGCTGCGACCTGGCGGGCTTCGGAGCCCGGGCCGAGCCGTGGGACGCCCTGATGGAGTGGGACTACGGCGACTACGAGGGAATGACCCCGGCCGAGATCCAGGCGGTGCGGCCGGGGTGGCTGATCTGGCGCGACGGCGTCCCGGGCGGTGAGTCCGTGGCCGATGTCGCGGCCCGCGCGGACGAGGTGGTGGCGTGGGCCCGTGCGGCGGAACGCGACGTCCTGGTCTTCGCGCACGGTCACATCCTGCGGACGCTGGCCGCGCGCTGGCTGGGCTTCGAAGCCTCCTTCGGAGCCCGCATCCGGCTGGAGCCGACCTCCCTCTCGGTCCTGGGCTGGGCCTACGGAGCGCCGGCGCTGGAACGCTGGAACGACACGGGCCACCTCGACGCGTAGCGCTGGCTTCGGCCCGTCCCCTGCGGGGTGCTTGGCGGTGTGCGGCTCGGCCGTCTGCCGGGCGCTGCCCGTCCCCGCGCCTCAATCGCCGGCGGGGCTGGATGGTGCGCGGTGCCCTGCGGGCGGCTTGGCGGTGTGCGTGTTGGGTCGGTGCGTGGTGCCGTGCCGGGGTGTCTCCTCGGCTCGGCGCGCGCGGGCTCTTCTCGGCTGTGCGGGGTGGTTGCGCGCTCGTCCTGCGGGGACACCCCGGCACGTCCCCACTCCCCTCCGCCCGGGCTGCCGAAGCCCCGGCGTGGGGCGGGGACAC
>NZ_JBSGXU010000065.1:0-40383 GCF_053610205.1 Streptomyces sp. NPDC054932
ATCCGGTGTGCCGTCCCCGCCGGGATGGCCCGGCGGCGGGGTGAAGGCCGGGGCCGCGGGGGCCGCCGAGCCCGCGTAGCGGGCGCCTCCGGCGCGCCGGGCGCCGCGCAGCCACCGCCCCTCGGCCCGCCCGACCGGCGCTTCGGCCGGTGCAGGGGGCTCCGCCGCCGCGGCCGCTTCCTGCCCGGCGGGCTGTTCGGCCCGCGCCGTCCGCTGCCGGGGCACGCCGGGCAGCCACTTCGCGTCCTCCGGCCGGTCGGGCCACAGCCCGTCGGGGCCTGCCCGCAGGGCCCGCAGGCGCGCCGCCAGGTCCTCGTGCCGGGCCGCGGCGCGGGCCACGTCGTCCTGGGCCCAGGAGAGTTCCCGGGTGAGCAGGTCCGTCTCGGCCCGGTCGGTGGCCCCGCCGAGCCGCACCGTCAGGCTGCGCAGGGCCTCCTGCGACTCGGCCCGCTGGGCGATCGCCGCCGCGAGCAGGGTGCGCAGCTCCACCTCGCCGCCGGGCAGCCGGTCCCACACCGTGACGGCCGCGGCCCGCAGCTGGGCCGCGTATACGGTCTCGCGGGCCGCGAACTCCGCGCCGCGCGCTCCGGCGAGGTCCCGCAGCAGGGATTCCACCAGGTCCCACGGGGGCATTGCCGCCCCGTCGAGACAGGCCCGCAGGCCCTGCGGATCCCGGCGCAGGAACTCCCCGTACCAGCCTGCCCCGGGATCCAGCCTTTGCGTCAATCCCCGCAAGTATCCGGAGAGTTGACTGATCGCCAGTGAAGTCGCGGTCTCCATGGACCGCATTGGATCCCACCCGTGTTACGGGCGGGCTACGGGAATCTCAAAGCTTGACGGCGATCGCGGTGTGCGGGCGCTTGCCGCGGCGGGCCACCGTGGCGGGCACGTCCAGGACCCAGAACTGCCAGGTGTACTTGCGCGACATCAGCTTGCGCACCCGCCGCAGCCCCGCCTCGTCGAGCAGCCGGGCCTCGCCCTCCCACACCCGCGCCCCTTCCTCGACACGTCCGCGCAGGTCGCACGCGGTGACGGTGACCCGCCCGCTGTTGCGGATCCGCTTGACCTTCCACGTATCGGTGCGCGTCCACACGTAGAGCTCACCCCCGTCGGCCACGGCCCACACCGGTGTCGCCACGGGCGTGCCGTCCTTGCGGAAGGTGGTGAGACTGACGTACCGCGCTCTGCCGAGCTCTTCGAGATCCATACCGGCACCCTAGGGGGTGTCCCGCGGGCCGTGTCGGGCCGTGTCAGGACGGCGGGGTCTCTCCGTGGCTGACCGTCTCCCAGGCCACGAACAGCTCGTCCGTCCCGGCCGGCCGCGTCTTCTCGACCAGGGTGCGGGTGTACGGGAGTTTCGCGCCGGTCCGCGTCTCGTAGTGGTGCAGAGCCACCTCCAGGTCGGGTCCCATGGTCCGCTCCACCTTGCCGCCGCACAGCCACTTCGGGGCCTCGGCCCCGAGCTGGTACTTCGCGTGGAACTCCAGCGCGGTGCGCAGCCGGGCGGACTGCTCCCCGTACAGGTCGACGCCCTGGTGCCAGGCGGTCTCGGCGATGTGTGCGGACGCGGCGAGCGCGTAGCCGACGTGCATGAGGTTGCGGCAGGTCTCCTGGGCGATGCCGTCGACGTAGGTGCCCTGGTCGAACCAGTACGCCTTGACCTGGTCGGCGGTTTCGATGGCGGCGTAGGGCGGGGCCATCGGGCGCGGGCCGTCCATCCTGAGGTAGAAGTACGCCGGCACGCGCGCCCGGAAGCGTTCCAGGGACTCCCGGAAGACCGCCTGGTCCTCCAGGAAGACCGCGATGGAGACGGCGGCGTCGGTCATGGCCAGTTCCCAGTTGCCGTTGTAGGCGGGCACCTGGGCGCGGACGGCCGGCAGGTAGGCCCTCCGCAGCATCTCCTTGAACCGGGTGACCCGCGGTTCCTCCCAGTTCGGGTAGTCGGCGTGCACGATCTCGGCGGCCCGGGCCCAGCTGGATCCGGACCAGGCGGCCTGGAGTCCGGCGTTGTCCTCGCGGTGCTTCTTCATCACGGCCGACCATGCGTCCATGATCTGCACGGCCTTGCGGGCGTGGGCAGTCCTGCCGTTCACCGACCACAGCAGGGCGTGGGTGTAGGCGGCGATCGCGTCCTGCCGTTCGTCGAGGCAGGACTGGGGGCCGCTGTTGAAGGGGCAGGGCACGACGTCGGCCGGGTGCGGGGTGTAGTCGAGCGAGGCGTAGCGGGTTTTCAGGAGTGCCCGGTACGCCGAGAGCCACGGTTCCCTGCCGGCCGCGACCATCCGCTTCGCCTGCCGGAGCTGGTCGTGGCTGACGACGACGCCGGGATGGTGGAAGACCACGTCGCCGGGGCGGGGGCGGTCCTCGGGGGCGGCGCACGCCGCGAGCAGCAGGCCGCTCGCGAGGAGGGCGCCGACGACTGCGAAACCGACTCGCTTGGATGCGTTCATGGCTGACACGCCTTCACGCTTGCCCCGTGCTCCGGGCACCCCACCGCCGATTGGGCCGTTCGGCCGCCGGGCCCGCCCGAACGGCAGGCCCGGGCCGCCCCTTACGGATCAGGCGGGTACGACGGCGCAGCGCTGCAGCAGGTCGTCGAGCGAGAGCCCGAGCGCCGCGGCGAGGGCGGCGACCGTGAAGAAGGCGGGGGTGGGCGCGCGGCCGGTCTCGATCTTGCGCAGGGTCTCGGCGGAGAGCCCGGCGCCGGCCGCGACCTCGACCATGCTGCGGCTGCCGCGGGCCTCGCGCAACAGGACGCCGAGCCGCTCGCCGCGCTCGCGCTCTTCGGGTGTGAGGGGGGTACGGACCATGCCGTCATCCTACCCCGCACACCAATAAGTATCCCGTTATTGTTATACCGGTATAGTTATTGGCATGGTGAGACTGAAGACGGACCGAGAGATCGACGAGATGCGCGCCGCGGGCCGGGTGGTCGCCCGCGCCCTGGCGGCCGTACGGGAGGCCGCCGACGTGGGGGTGTCCCTGCTGGACCTGGACCGGGTGGCCCGCGAGGTGCTCCGCGAGGCCGGCGCCGCCTCGCCCTTCCTGGGCTACCGGCCGCAGTTCGCGCCGGTGCCCTTCCCCGCCGTGGTGTGCCTCTCGGTGAACGACGCGATCGTGCACGGCATCCCCGACGGGTACCGGCTGCGGAGCGGCGACCTGGTCAGCGTCGACTGCGGGGCCGTGCTCGGCGGCTGGGCCGGGGACGCGGCGGTCAGCTTCACCGTCGGCCGGGCCCGCCCCGCCGACCTCCGGCTGATCGAGACCTCCGAGGCGGCCCTCGCCGCCGGGATCGCCGCCGCCGTACCGGGCAACAGGATCGGCGACATCGCCCACGCCATCGGGACCACCTGCCGCGCCGCCGGGTACGGCGTCCCGGACGGCTTCGGCGGCCACGGCATCGGCCGCGCCATGCACGAGGACCCGGGCGTGCCCAACGAGGGCCCGCCGGGGCACGGCATGAAGCTGCGCCCCGGCCTGGTCCTCGCCATCGAGCCGATGCTGATCGCCGGCGGCATGGACGACTACGCCTGCGACCGGGACGGCTGGACCCTGCGCACCGTCGACGGCAGCCGGGCCGCCCACTCGGAGCACACGGTCGCGATCACCGCCGACGGCCCGCGGATCCTCACCGCCCTCTGACCGCCCCCCTACGGCTTCCCGTGCGGGTGGACCACCATCGCCGAGCCCCCGCCGCGGCGGCTGGTCTCGGCCGCCGCCAGCCAGCGCCCGTCCGGCAGCCGCTGCACACCGGTCGCCGCGCCGATCTCCGGGTTCTGCCGGAAGGCCTGGCCGATCGCCTCCAGCTCCGCGCGCAGCGGGCTGTTCCACAGACCCGGTTCCAGCTCGGTGGTGGTCTGGTTGCGCTGGCTGGCCCGCGGCGCGGCGATCGCGTCGACCAGCGGCAGCCCCCGGTCGAGGTGGCCGGTCAGGGTCTGCAGCACGGTGGTGATGATGGTGGCACCGCCCGGCGAGCCCATCGCGAGCACCGGGCGGCCGTCCTCCAGCACGATCGTCGGAGCCATCGAGGAGCGCGGCCGCTTGCCGGGGCCGGGCAGGTTCGGGTCCGGAACGCCCGGCGCGGCCGGGGCGAAGGAGAAGTCGGTGAGCTCGTTGTTGAGCAGGAAGCCGCGGCCCGGGACGGTGATCGCACTGCCGCCCGTGGACTCGATGGTCAGGGTGTAGGAGACCACGTTGCCCCAGCGGTCGGCGGCCGTCAGGTGCGTGGTGTTCTCCCCCTCGTACGTGGTCGGGGCGGCTTCGCCCGTGGTGGCGCAGGGCGCGGGGTGGCGCGGGTCACCGGGCGCGAGCGGGCTGGTCAGCGCACGGTCCGGCGAGATCAGGCAGGCGCGCGAGTCGGCGAACCGCTGCGAGAGCAGTTCGCGCGTCGGCACCTTCACCGCCGCCGGGTCGCCGACCCAGCGGCCCCGGTCGGCGAAGGAGATCCGCGAGGCCTCGATGAAGCGGTGCAGGTACTGCGCCTCGGAGAGCTTCGAGAGGTCGGTCCGCTCCAGGATGTTCAGCGCCTCGCCGACGGTCGTGCCGCCCGAGGAGGAGGGCGCCATGCTGTAGACGTCCAGGCCCCGGTAGCCCACCCGGGTCGGGTCCTGCCGCTTGGTCGCGTACGCGCGCAGGTCGCCGGTGGTCAGGTCGCCGGGGCGGACCTTGCGGGTGGCCGCCGGGCTCACCGGGGGTGTGCGGACGGTCCGGACGATGTCCTCGGCGATGGGCCCCCGGTAGAGGGCGCCGGTCCCCTTGCGGCCGAGTTCGGCGTAGGTGGCGGCCAGGTCGGGGTTCTTGAAGGTGGAGCCGACCACGGGCAGGGCGCCCCCCGGCAGGAAGAGCTTCGAGGTGTCCGGGAAGTCCTTGAAGCGGTCCTGGTTGAGCTCGGTCTGGGCCCGGAAGGTGGCGTCCACCGTGAAGCCGTCGCGGGCCAGCTTCTCGGCGGGCCGCAGCAGTTTGTCCAGCGGGCGTGTGCCCCAGGCGTCGAGGGCGCTCTTCCAGGTGGCGGGGGTGCCGGGCACGCCGACGCCGAGACCGCTGGTCTGGCCCTCCGCGAAGGGGATGGGCAGACCGTTCTCCTGGAACAGCCCCTCGGTGGCCGTGGCGGGTGCGGTCTCGCGGCCGTCGATGGTGTGCACCCGGCTCGATCGCGCGTCGTAGTAGACGAAGTAGCCGCCTCCGCCGATGCCCGCCGAGTAGGGCTCGGTCACCCCGAGGGCGGCGGCGGTGGCGATCGCCGCGTCCACGGCGTTGCCGCCGGAGCGCAGGACCGCGATGCCCACGGCGGAGGCGTCTGCATCGACGCTGGCGACCGCCCCGCCGTGACCGACGGCGACCGGCACCTTGGCCGGCGGGGCCGCGGCGGTGGGCGGGGCCGCCGCCCCCGTGGAGACGAGCGCCCCGGCGAGGGCGACGAGCGCTAACTGACGTGCGGCGGGACCACGCATCCGGTTCCTCCAGTCGACGGCCGGTCAGGCCTGGCTCGCGCAGCGTAACTTCACCGCACCCCCCGCGTCAGGAAGGCGGGGCGGCGGCTACCATCCGCCGCATGAACGACGACGTGCGCAACATCGTGCTCGGGGTGATAGCCACCGCCGTCAGCGGCGGGTTCGGCTGGTTCGCCCGGACCTATCTGTGGCGCCGTACGCTGCGCCGCAAGCAGGGGTTCTTCGGGCTGCCGGCCGGCGCCGAGTGCCTGTTCGTGGTCAACCGGCAGATGGGCGGCAAGGAGTCGTCGGTGCACCGCAACGACGCCTTCGCCCTGCTGGAGATATCCGCGCTGATCAAGGACTGCGGGGCCAACGTCCAGATCGTCACGCACGACGAGGCGCGTCAGGGCTTCGGCGACCGCGCCGAGTTCTGTGTCGGGGGCCCGACGTCCAACGCCCGTACGGTGGCGCACCTGGCCTCGATGCTGCCGGGGGTACGGGTGAACGTCGACACGCGGGAGAACGAGGACCGGGGCGCGATCCAGGTGGGCGGCGAGAGCTACCGGTGGGCCAAGGGGCGGGTGGAGTACGTGCTCCTGGCCAGGCTGACGGGCGCGCAGGGCGGCCGTCCCGTCTTCCTGCTCTCCGGGCAGACGGCGGTCAGCAACCAGGCTGCCGCCCGCTATCTGGCCCGCAACCACGAGAGGCTGGCCCGCAAGTACGGGAAGGATCCCTTCTGCCTGGTGCTGAAGGTGGTCAACTCCGACGCCTACGGCCCCGATGTGACCGAGCTGGCGGCCGATGTCACCCGGGCCGCCCTGACACCCGAACCGGCAGCCGCGTGATCCCGTTGATGAAGTTGGAGACCAGCCGCCGGGGCGGGCCCGCCAGTTCCGGCACGGGCATGGCCGCGCACCACTCCTCGTAGAGCGTGCGCAGCTGGAGCCGGGCGAAGTGGGCTCCGAGGCAGACGTGCGGGCCGTCCCCGAAGGAGACGTGCGGGTTGGGCGTGCGGGCCAGGTCGAGACGGCGGGGGTCGGCGAAGACGCGCTCGTCGTGGTTGGCGGAGGCGTGGAAGACCACGACCTTGTCCCCGGCGCGGATCGGCTGCCCGCCCAGTTCGGTGTCGACGGCGGCCGTGCGGCGGAAGCTGAGCACCGGCGGGTGGACGCGCAGGAGTTCGTCGACGGCCCGGTCGAGCGGGACGGAACCGGCCGCGAGCCGGCGGTAGGCGTCCGGGTCCTGCGCGAGGGCGAGCAGGCCGCCGGGGGCGGCGCTGCGCACGGTGTCGTTGCCGGCGACGGTGAGCAGGAAGAAGAACATCTCCAGTTCGGCCGGGTCGAGCCCGGCCTCGGCGAGGGCGGTCATCACGTCGTCGCCGGGGTGCGCGCGCTTGTGGGCGGCCAGTTCGCGGGCGTACGCGAACATCTCGCCGAGCAGGGCCGGGGAGCGCGGGTTGAGCGGTGTGCCGTCCGGGCCGAGGACGGGCGCCGGGACGTCGTCGGGGTCCTGGTAGCCGATGATCCGGACGGTCCACTCCAGCAGCAGGGCCCGGTCGGCGGCCGGCACGCCCAGCAGGTCGGTGAGGTTCAGCAGCGCGTATTCGTCGGTGACGGTGCGCACCAGGTCGGTGCAGCCGTCCTCGGCGCCCTCCCGGGCCGCGGCGAGCAGGGAGCGGGCGCGGTCCCGTACCCGCTGGGTGAAGGCGTCGACGCGGGCGGGGGTGAAGGCGCGGGACACGAGGCGCCGCAGCCTGCCGTGCTCCGGCGGGTCCTGGTTGAGCATGGTGCGGCGCAGGAAGGGCAGGTCGGCCGGGTCGGGGTCGCGGATCTGGGTGGCGCCCAGCCAGGAGGTGTACGTCCGGTGGTCGCGCAGGACCCGTACGACGTCGGCGTGCCGGGTGACCGCCCAGAAGCCGGGGCCTGCGGGCCAGCCCTGGATCTCCGGCTCCGCCTGCCGGGCCACGGGGTGCCGCTCGCGCAGGAGCCGGTAGCTGTCGTGCGGGATGCCGGAGGCGTAGATGCGGGGGTCGAAGACGTCGGGAACGTCCGCGGCGTGATCCATGGGGTCACCGTGACGGGTGCGCGGCCCGCCCGCAAGAGCGCGGGCGCAGCGGCTCGCGGACGGCGGCGCCCGTCAGCGCAGCACGTCGCATTCGGCGGGCGGGAGGGTGGTGTCGGTGCCCTGCAGGGTGACCGGGCTGAGGGTGTCCGCCACGGCGGAGATGCCGACGGTGCACACGAGTTGCTTGCGGGCCAGTGCCGACAGGTCACCCACGGCGAACGGCACCCGGACCGTCATGCCCCCGTCCCGCGTGTACGGGCTCACGGTCACCGCGTCCCCCTTGCCGGCGGGCAGTTTGGGCAGCGCCGTGGTGAGCCCGGCCTCTCCGGACCGGCCGCGGGGGCCCTCCAGCAGCAGGCGCACCAGCGCCGCGGGCGCGATGGTGTAGCCGTCGAACAGCGTGGACGGCGCCGGGACTAGCCGGTCGCCCTCCTTGGAGACGAAGTAGAGGACGGTGCTCTTGCCGGCCCCGGGGACCTTGACGGTGGCGGCGTGACCGCTCTCGATCACCCCGGTGCGTTTGATCCCGCATCCGGTGAGCAGCAGGGCGCAGCCCACCAGTACGGCCGTCGCCGCGGCGGCCCGGGATCTCGTCTTCCGCCCTGTCATACGCGGGCCTCCAGCGGCATGTCGAGGGTGAAGACCGCTCCCCCGGACGGCCCGTTGCCCGCGAGGAGGGTCCCGCCGTGCAGGCGGACGTTCTCCAGGGTGATCGCGAGCCCGAGGCCGCTGCCCGCGGAGCGGGTCCGGGCCGCGTCGGCCTTGAAGAAGCGGTCGAAGATGTGCGGCAGCACCTCGGGGGCGATGCCGGGGCCGCTGTCGGCGACGTCGATCAGCAGCCGTTCGCCGTTCTCGCCGGGCACGGTCCGTACGGTGACGCGTACGGGGGCGCCGCCGTGCCGCAGGGCGTTGCCGACGAGGTTGGCGAGGATCACGTCGAAGCGGCGCGGATCGAGCCGGGCGCGCACCCCGTCCGGCAGCTCGGTGACGATGCGGTCGTCGGTCCAGTGGCGGCGTTCCAGGGTCTTGCGGACGGCTTCGGCGATGTCCACGTCGTCGAGGTTGAGCTCGGCCGCCCGTGCGTCGAAGCGGGAGATCTCCATCAGGTCCTCGACGAGAACGGCGAGTTTGCCCGTCTCTGCGCTGACCAGGCGCAGGGCCTTGGCGGTGTCGGCGTCGAGGCGCTCGGCGTCCTCGTCGAGGACCTCGGTGACGGCGAGCATCCCGGCGAGGGGGGTGCGCAGTTCGTGGGAGACGTCGGAGGCGAAGCGGCGGGCCCGGGTCTCCGCGTCCTGGAGTTCGCGCACGGACTGCTCCAGGGCGCGGGCGGTCTCGTTGAAGGTGCGCGCGAGCCCGGCGAGTTCGTCGGCGCCCCGGACCTCGATACGGGTGTCGAGGCGGCCTCGGCCGAGGTGCTGGGCGGCCCGGCGCATGTCGCGGACCGGCCGCAGCACGCTGCGGGCGGCCAGCAGCGCGGGCACGACGGCGATGGCCAGCCCCGGGACGGCGCCCTGCTGGGCGGCGTCGACCATGGCCTCGACGGTCTGCTTCTCGGTGGAGAGCGGCACGCTGGCGAAGAAGACGGCCCCGGTGGCTTCGGTGTAGCCGTTGTGTTCGAAGAGGGCGGGGACGCCGATGGTGAGCCACGGGTTGCCGCGCTGGTCCTCGACCCGCTGGAAGGCGGTGTACTTGTTGCTGCGGACCTTTTCGCGCAGGCTGTCGGTGATCACACCGGAGGTGGGCGTGCCCGGGTTGGTGGAGACGCGCACGCTGCCGTACTCGCCGAAGACGATCCACGGGTGCGGCTTGCCGCGCTTGCCGAGCTCGATGACGATGCGCTGGAGCTCCGGCTGGTCCAGCGGAAGGGTGATCTCCTGCTGCTCGACCTGGTCCCGCAGGGTGCTGACGGCGGTGTCCTGGGTCTGTTTGAGGATCGCGTTGCGCGCCTGCTGGTAGGTGAGGGCGGCGGTGGTCACCGCGCTGATCGCGGCGACCAGCAGGAAGGCCGCGATCAGCCGGGTGCGCAGGCCCAGGGGCGCTATGCGTCGCACCGCGGCCTACAGGGGGCCGAAGCGGTAGCCGAAGCCGCGCACGGTCTGTATGTAGCGGGGGCTCGCGTCGGGGTCCTCGACCTTGTGGCGCAGCCGGCGGACGCAGGCGTCCACGAGCCGGGCGTCGGCGTGGTAGCTGTGGTCCCACACGTACTCGAGGAGTTGCTGGCGGGAGAAGACCTGCTCGGGCGAGGCCGACAGGTGCAGCAGGAGCTTGATCTCGCTGGGGGCGAGGGGGACGCGCTCGCCGTTCTTGGCGACGCTCAGCCCGGCGCGGTCGATGGTCAGTTCACCGTGGTGCTCGACCCCGGGGCGGGCGCCCACGGGGTCGCTGAGCCGGCGCAGTACGGCTTTGATGCGGGCCTCGATGACCTCGGTGCGGGCGGGTTTGACGATGTAGTCGTCGGCGCCGGCCTCGAGGCCGATGACGATGTCGAAGTCGTCGCCGCGCGCGGTGAGCATGATGATCGGCACCTGGCTGGTCTCGCGGATGCGGCGGCAGACCTGGACCCCGTTGATCCCCGGCAGCATCAGGTCGAGCAGGACGAGCTCGGGGCGGAAGCCGCCCATCAGGGCGAGCCCCTCTTCGCCGGTCTCGGCGGAGCTCACTTCGTGGCCGCGGCGGCGCAGGCCGAGGCCCACGCCCTCCCTGATGGAAGGGTCGTCCTCGATCAACAGTACGCGTGGCATCCGGTCAGTATCCCAAGGTGTTGCGTGGCCCTGTCTCTTCGCTAGCGGCCGCTCCTGCGCCGCAGGGAGTCCAGCAGGTCGGTGATCTCCGTCAGGCGCAGCGGCCCCGCGAGGAGTACGACGACCAGTGCCAGCGCCGTGGTTCCCGCCCCTACCGCGGCGAAGTCGCCGAAGCGGTCGGCGGCGCGGGCGGCGGCGTATCCGGCGACGGCGGCCGGGACGCAGGCGACCAGCAGCCGCAGGTGGGTCCGTACGGCGGTCGCGCGCCGTTCGGTACGGGTCCCCGCGCGCGGGCCGAGCCTGCGGGTGAGGGCGTAGGCGGTGACGGCGGCGCCCGCGAGGAAGGCGATGGAGGAGGCCGCGGCCATGCCGGTGACCACCCAGCGCGGGGACAGCAGGAAGTAGGCGGCGGCGGACAGTCCGGCGGTGAGCGCGGCGATGACCAGGTTGAGGAAGAAGGGGGTCCGGGTGTCGGAGAGGGCGTAGAAGCCGCGCGAGAGGACGTACTGCGCGGAGTAGGCGATCAGGCCGGGCGCGAAGGCGATGAGGATGCCCGCCATCACCTCGATGTCGGCGGCGCCGGTGCGGCCGTACTCGAAGACGCTGCCCATCACCCAGGGGGCGAGGGCGGCGAAGAGCGCGGCGGCGGGTACGACGAGGGCGGCGCTGGAGCGCAGGGCGTAGGAGATGTCGCGGCGCACGGCGCCGAGGTCGCCCTCGGTGGCGGCCGAGCTCATCCGCGGCATGAGGGCCGTCACGAGGGAGACGGTGATGATGCCCTGCGGGACGATCCACAGCTGGTAGGCGTTGCTGTAGGCGGTGTAGCCGGCACCGCCCGCGAGTCCGGCCTCCACGGCGTGCTGTCCGGTGGTGGTGGAGAGCCTGGTGACGACCCAGTAGGCGATCTGGTTGGTGAGGACGAGCATCACCAGCCAGCCCGCGTTGCGCAGCGGGCGGCCGAGGCCGCTGCCGCGCCAGTCGAAGCGGGGGCGCCAGCGGAAACGGGCGGCGCGCAGCGAGGGGACGAGGGCGAGGGCCTGGATGACGATGCCCAGGGTGGTGCCGAGGCCCAGGAGCCGGGTCTCGGCGGCGGTGAGGCCTGCCGCGGCGTCGTGGGAGAGGTGGAGGAAGAGCCCGAAGACGCCGATGATGACGAGGTTGTTGAGGACCGGGGTCCACATCATGGCGCCGAACCGGCCGCGGGCGTTCAGCACCTGTCCGAGCAGGGTGAAGAGCCCGTAGAAGAGGATCTGCGGCAGGCAGTACTGGACCAGGGCCACGGTGGTGCTCGCCTGGGCCCCGTCGTAGTCGGTGTACACCGAGACGATCAGCGGGGCGGCGAGGACCGCGACGGTGGTGAGCGCCACGAGGGCGGCGGTGCAGGCGGTGAGCAGCCGGTCGGTGTAGGCGGCTCCGCCGTCCGCGTGCTCCTTGGCGGCCCGGACGAGCTCGGGTACGAAGACGGCGTTGAGCGCGCCTCCGATGAGCAGCATGTAGATGATGTTCGGGACCGTGTTGGCGACGGCGTAGCTGTCGCCGAGGAGTCCGGTGCCCAGCGCCGCGACGACGACGGCGGAGCGGATGAAGCCGGTTGCGCGGGAGACGATCGAACCGGCCGCCATGAGGGCGCCGCTGCGCAGCACCGAGGTCTTCCCCGGTGTCGGGCCGCCGCCGTCCGGGGCGGCCGCCCTGCTGCCGGTGCCGGATTCGGCGTCGGTTTCGGCGCCGGTTTCGGTGTCGGTGGCCGTCACCGGCGGGCCAGGTATGCCTGGAACGCCTTGTAGAGCGCCGTGTTGGCGACTCCGTCCATCGGTATCTCCCACTCTCCGAGCGTCTCGACGACCTGTCCGCCGGTGCCGAGCTTCCAGCGCAGCAGCCCGAAAGAACGTTCGTCGGGGTCGAGGGTGGAGGGTACCCCGCGCATGTCGTACTCGTCCGCTCCGAGGGCGTGGGCGTCGCGCATCATGCGCCACTGCAGGGCGTTGCTGGGGCGCACTTCGCGCCGGTGGTCGGCGGAGGCTCCGGTCTGGTACCAGACCCGGTTGCCGGCGGAGATCATCGTGTGGGCGGCCAGGATCTCCCCCCGGTGGATGCCCAGGTAGAGCCGCATGCGGCCGGGCTGTTCCTCGTTCAGGACCCGGTACTGCTGCTCGTAGTACGCGAGGGAGCGGCCGAGCCGGAAGCCGTCGCGCTCCTCGGTGATGCGCAGCAGCCGGTAGAACTCGGGCAGGTCGGCGAAGGTGCCGATGACCGTCTCCACACCGGCCTTCGTGGCCTTGCGCACGTTGCGCCGCCATTCCTGGTTGAGGCCCGACCACACCTCGTCGAGGGTGCGGCCGGCCAGCGGCACGCGGAAGACGTGGCGGGGCTGTGCGTCGCCGTCGTCCTCGCCGCCGCACCGCTTCCACCCGCGGGTGCGCAGCCGGTCGGCGAGGGCGGCACCCACCGGGTCGACCTCGGTGGCGAGCACGTCGGAGATCTGCCGTCCGGGCCCGGTCGCGGCCTTGGCGGTGGCCGCGTCCCAGCGGCGGTAGGCGGGGGTGGGACCGATGCGGACGGCGAAGGCGCCGGAGGCGCGCAGGTGGCGCAGGAGCGGCTTCAGCCAGCGGTCGATGTGCGGATCGGACCAGTCGACGACTGGCCCTTCGGGGAGATAGGCGAAGTATTTACGGGTGCCGGGGAATTGCCGGTAGAGAACGAGCCCGGCTCCCTGAATCTCGCCGTCCGGATAGTGCCATCCGACCCTTTCCGAGCGCCAGAGGTCCTTTACCCGGGCCCAGGAGGGGTACTGGAGAAAGCTCGCGCCTCCGTGCCAGTGGAGGAAGGTCTGGTATTCGGTGACGGACAGGGCGCGCACCCGCAGCTCCCCGTCCTGGTCATGGTCCTGCTGGGCGGGGTTCACGAGCAGTGCACACACGGCCGGCGACCTTCCTGTTCGTACTGACGGTCTCTCACAGGACTCTCACAGCCGACCGTGACCGAAGTGCGCAACGTTTGTGACCGAATGATGACCGTTTCGCTGCGGTCGACGTCACAAGAGATGGCACGAGCTTTTCTGCCGAATGCGGAACCTAAAGTCGCCTCGTTCGCATCTCCTTTTGCGGACGTTCACCGCCACCACCACTCGAAGGGGCCCTTCGTTGAGCCGTATACGCCGCACCGCCATGGCGGGCACCGCACTTCTGGCCGCCTCGCTCACCGCCTGTTCGGGCGGGAGCGACGGTGGCGGCGACGACAAGGGCAAGGCCGAGCTGAAGCCGAAGGCGCCCATGGCGGTCGCGGTGAACCTCACGGGCGATCAGGTCAAGGCGGGCCAGCCGGTGACGGTGACCGTCGCCGAGGGCAAGCTGGCCCAGGTGAAGGTGACCGACGCCAAGGGCGCGGAGCTGCCGGGGAAGATATCCGACGACGGCAGGACCTGGACCTCGGAGCGCAACGCCCCGCCCGGCGCGGAGTACAAGGTCGAGGCGCAGAACACCGAGAGCCAGAGCGCCACCACGCAGTTCAAGACCGGACCCGCCGACAAGGTGAACAAGGTCTCGATCAACATCTCCAAGGGCAGCTCGGTGGGCGTGGCAATGCCCGTGTCGCTCGTCTTCGACAACCCGGTGACGAACAAGGCCGAGGTCGAGAAGCAGCTCAAGGTCACCACCTCGGACAACACCGAGGGCTCCTGGGGCTGGATCAAGGATCACGACGGCAAGGACCGCGTCGACTGGCGGCCCAAGGACTACTGGAAGTCCGGCACGGACGTGAAGGTCGACATGCACCTGAACGGCGTGGACTCCGGCAAGGGCGGCGGGCTGTTCGCCCGGGACTACAACACCGAGTTCAAGATCGGCAAGGACCGCCGGGTCCAGGTCAGCCTCGACACCAAGAAGATGTCGGTGACCCAGGACGGCCAGGCGCTCAGGACGATCCCGATCTCGGCCGGCACTCCCGGCGGCAAGAAGGCCTCCTGGTCCGGGAAGATGGTGATCATGACGAAGGAGGGCACCATCCGGATGGACTCCCAGACGGTGGGCCTGGACAACGCCTACGACAAGATGGTCGATTACTCGATGCGGCTGACCTGGTCCGGCATGTACGCGCACGCCGCCCCGTGGAACGCCGGCAACTTCGGCCGCACCAACAGCAGCTCCGGCTGCGTGGGGATGAGCGACGCCGACGCCAAGGAGTTCTTCGGCCAGTCCCAGGTCGGCGACCTCTTCGAGGTGGTCGGCGAGGGCTCGAAGGGCCAGGCGCCGATCGGCAACGGCTACGGCGAGTGGAATCTGTCGTGGGACGAGTGGAAGACCAAGAGCGCCCTGTCCGGCGCCCCGCAGAACGGCTGACGGCCGGCCTGCGGCCGTCCACCGCAATCATCCAATCGTTACCAGTGCGTAACTTACTCATGGGTTACTTTCGGTAACACGCTCCCGTTACCGTCGGGTCACTTTGATAATCCCGGCGCACGCGCGAGGAGCGACAGATGCAACGCACCACCACCGCCGCGACCGTGGCGACCCTTCTGGCGGCAGCCGTCCTGGGCCTGGCCCCCCATCAGGCCCAGGCGGCTCCCGTCACCACCGCGGCAACAGCAGCCGACGCCTCCTCGCAGGTGCGCTTCCACGACATCCCGGGTTCCGGCGGCATCACCCTCAAGGGCAACGTCTTCACCCCGGCCGGCGCCGAGAGCGGCCGGAAGTACCCGCTGATCGTGCTGCCCACCAGCTGGGGCCTGCCGCAGATCGAATACATCGCCCAGGCCAAGAAGCTCGCCGACTCCGGCTACATCGTGGTCAGTTACACCTCGCGCGGCTTCTGGCTCTCCGGCGGCAACATCGAGGTCGCCGGCCCGCCGGACATCGCCGACGTCAGCGCCGTCATCGACTGGGCCCTCGCCAACTCCCCCGCCGACGCGGACCGCATCGGCCTCGGCGGGGTCTCGTACGCCGCCGGCATCACCCTGCTGGCCTCCGCCCACGACCCGCGCGTCAAGGCCGTGGTCGCGATGAGCGGCTGGGCCGACCTCATCGAGTCCATCTACTCCGGCCGCACCCAGCACCTCCAGGCCGCCGCGATGCTCGGCGCCGCCGGATACCTCACCGGCCGCCCCGGACCCGAACTCCAGACGCTCCTCGGCAACTTCCTCGGCTCCCGGCTGGACCAGGAGCAGCAGATGATCGAGTGGGGCAAGAAGCGATCGGCCTCCGAGCAGGTGGACCGGATCAACGCCAACGGCGCCGCCATCATGCTCGGCAACGCCTGGGGCGACACCATCTTCCCGCCCAACCAGTACGCGAAGTTCTACGAGCGGCTGACCGGCCCCAAGCGGCTGGAGTTCCGGCCCGGGGACCACGCAACCGCCGAGGGGACCGGCCTGCTGGGCCTGCCCAACGACACCTGGACCAGCGCGCACCGCTGGTTCGACCGCTACCTCAAGGGCGAGCGCAACGGCATCGACGCCGAGGCCCCGGTGCAGATCAAGTCCCGCAGCAACGACGGGTACGAGGGCTACGCCGACTGGAAGTCGGTCGGCTCCGGCGGCACCGAGAAGCTCGCGCTCTCCGACAGCGAGCACCTCTTCGCCAATGTCGACTCCGGCGCCAACGGCGGCATCCTCCTCCTCTCCAGCGCCCTCGACCAGTTCGTGAAGGCGCCGCCGATCGCCTCCGTCCCGCTCCTTCCCCGGGCCTTCGCCGCCGTCTGGCAGTCGGGGCGCTACGACGAGGACCGCCGCGTGCGCGGCACCGTGAAGCTGCACACCACCGTCACGCCCACCAAGACCGACGGCACCTTCGTCGCCTACCTCTACGACGTCGGCCCGCTCGGCATCGGCAAGTTGATCACCAACGCCCCGTACACCTTCCACGGGAAGGCTCCGGGCCGGGCCTTCGGCGTGGACCTGGAGCTGTTCTCCACCGCCTACGACGTCCCCGCGGGCCACCGGCTCGCCCTGGTCGTCGACACCGTCGACCCGCTCTACATCGAGCACAACCCCACGGGGGCGCAGCTGACCTTCTCCTCGCCGCGCACCGACCCCAGTTACGTGTCGGTGCCGCTGCGCGAGCAGTGACGCACGGCTGCTGCCGGGTCCGCCCGGCAGCGGCCGCCCGCTGCCGTCAGTGCTTGAGGATCTTGGAGAGGAAGTCCTTGGCCCGGTCGCTCTCGGGGGCGGTGAAGAACTGCTCCGGGGTGCGGTCCTCGATGATCTGCCCGTCGGCCATGAAGACCACGCGGTTCGCGGCGGACCGGGCGAAGCCCATCTCGTGGGTGACCACCACCATGGTCATGCCCTCGCGCGCGAGCTGCTGCATGACCTCCAGCACCTCGTTGATCATCTCCGGGTCGAGCGCGGAGGTGGGCTCGTCGAAGAGCAGGGCCTTGGGGTCCATGGCGAGGGCACGGGCGATGGCCACGCGCTGCTGCTGACCGCCGGACAGCTGGGCCGGGAACTTGGCGGCCTGGTCGGCGAGGCCCACCCGCTCCAGGAGTTCCCGGGAGCGCCGGTCGGCGTCGGCCCGCTTGCGCCCCCGGACCTTGACCTGCGCGAGCGAGACGTTGGCGAGGACGGTCTTGTGCGCGAAGAGGTTGAAGGACTGGAAGACCATCCCCACCTCGGCGCGCAGCCGGGCCAGCTCCTTGCCCTCGGCGGGCAGCGGCTCACCGTCGAGCAGGATCCTGCCCGACTCGACGCTCTCCAGCCGGTTGATCACCCGGCACAGGGTGGATTTCCCGGAACCGGAGGGGCCGATGACCACCACCACCTCCCCGCGGCCGACGGTGAGGCTGATGTCCCGCAGTACGTGCAGGGCTCCGAAGTGCTTGTTGACGTCATGCAGCTCGATCAACGGTTCGACGGCCATGTGCTGCCCTGCCCACTTGTCGGTGAAGCTGTGTCCGGGTGTCCGGGTGTCCAGCGCAAACTATCCGGCCGCGGAAGGGCACTTCGCACGGTACGGGGGCTGCGACACGCCGGGGCACCGGCCGCGTCAGCCCTCGGATGCCTCCGCGTACGCCTGGCTCAGCTCGGGTGATCCGGTCACCGCCCAGGACACCCCCGACTCGATCACGTTCAGCTCCCGGCCCGAGGCCAGCCGGATCACCGGCTGGCCGTTGGGCCACACCCGCCAGCCGGCTCCCGGGATGGTCCGGATGATCACGGTCCCGAGGTAGAAGCCGGCGTCGTTGCCGAGCCAGGGCACCACCTCGGGGTCCCGCCGCCAGCGCGGCATGAGCTGGTCGAGGGCCTCCAACGAGGCCCCGGTCTCATCGAGTTCGAGCCCGGCCGCCCGTGCCTGGCTGCGCAGCATCTCGCACTCCGAGAACAACTCGGCGACACCCTCGGGGTCGTCGGCGAAGGCGGCGGCGAGTCCCGTGCCCTGTTCCGTTTCGCGTCGGTTCAGCCAGTTGGCCAGGAAAGGGATGTTCATACCGCCCAGCGTCGCACCAGGATCCGCCGCTGGCCACAGGGCGCGCCTGGATCCGCCGGCCCGGATGGCTACCGGCCGAGATCCAGGTCCACGACCACGGGTGCGTGGTCGGACGCGCCCTTGCCCTTGCGCTCCTCGCGGTCGACGTAGGAGTCGATGACGGCCTTGGTGAAGGGCTCGTTCCCGTAGACCAGGTCGATGCGCATGCCCTTGTTCTTGGGGAAGGCGAGCATCCGGTAGTCCCAGAAGGTGTACGGCCGGTCGTACTTCAGTGCGCGCGGGAACACGTCCGAGAGGCCGGCCGCGCGCAGCGCCTCCAGGGCGGCCCGCTCGGCGGGGGTGACGTGGGTGAGGCCCGCGAAGACGGCCGGGTCGTAGACGTCCTCGTCGGTCGGGGCCACATTGAAGTCGCCGAGCACCGCGAAGGGGCGCGGACCCGCCGCGTCCTCGGCGACGGCCGTGGCCAGGGAGCGGAACCACTCCAGCTTGTAGCCGTAGTGGTCGTGCTCGACCTCGCGGCCGTTGGGCACGTACACCGACCAGACCCGCACGCCGCCGCAGGTGGCGGAGATCGCGCGGGGCTCCTGGACGCCCTCGTAGTCGGGCCCGCCGGGCAGCCCCGGGGTCACGTCCTCCAGGCCGACCTTGGAGAGCAGGGCCACGCCGTTCCAGCGGCCGGTGGCGTTGACCGCCGATTCGTAGCCCAGCTCGCGCAGCTCGGCGTGCGGGAACTGCTCCGCCGAGCACTTGGTCTCCTGGATGCACAGGACATCCGTGCCGGAGCTCTCCAGCCAGGCCAGCAGGCGCGGCAGCCGGGCGGTGATGGAGTTGACGTTGTAGGTGGCGATACGCATACGTGCCAACCTACCGCCCGGCACCGACAGTCACAGGTCGGTGGAGTCCCCCGCGGTGAGTCGCCCGTGATCGGTGCCCCCGAGGGCGTTCAGGGCGTGGTCGTAGATCGGCCGGGCGATGTCCGACAGGTAGGCGTCGTGGATGTCGAGGGCCCGGCGCGGCTTGACCTCGCGGAGGTAGTCGATCACCTCGGAGACCTTGTTCCAGGGGGCGTGCACCGGGACCATCAGGGTCTCCACGGGCACCCCGGGCACGGTCAGCGCGTCCCCCGGGTGGAAGAGGGAACCCTCCACGAGGTAGCCGACGTTCGTCACGCGCGGGACGTCCGGGTGGATCACCGCGTGCAGTTCCCCGTGCACCTGGACCTCGAATCCGGCCGCGGTGAAGGCGTCGCCGTGGCCGACCGTGTGCACCCGGCCCGGATAGGCGGGGGCGAGCTTCTCGGCGACGCTGCGCAGGGTCCACAGTTCGACCGCGGGATCGGCGTCGAGGGCGGCCCGCAGCCGGCCCTCCTCGAAGTGGTCGGGGTGTTCGTGCGTGACCAGCAGGGCGTCCGCCCCCAGCCCCGCGTCCGGTTCGCTGAAGGCGCCCGGGTCGATGACGAGCGTGCGCCCGTCCTTCTCCAACTGGACGCAGGAATGCAGCCGCTTGGTGAGCTTCATGATCCCAAGGCTAAGGGCTCGGGGGCCTCAGGGGGTGGTGGAGGAGACGACGTAGACCTTGGAGACCTTGGGGTCCGTGAGATCGACGGTGATGTCCCGGGTGGGTCTCGGGTCGGCCTGTTCGAGGGTGGTGCCGAGCCACTCGGTGCGCGGTGTGAAGTTCCAGCCCGCGACCGAGGTGTCGTGGTCGGAGATGGACACGCCCGGGGTCAGCTTCTCCCGGCTGGTGCCGACGGAGGCCAGGAAGGCGTCCAGGTCGGACGGGGTGACGGCGAACTGGGTGTACAGCCGGCTGGTGCGCCAGTTGTTCGTCTCCAGGAACCCGACCCGCCATGCCTTCGGGGGGATCGGCACCTCGTAGATGCTGCGCTGCACCTTGGAGGGCCAGCCGGGGCGCACCTTGGACGCACCGATCCTGGCGGCCTTGTCGCGGCCGCTCTCGCGGCTCTGCTGGGTGGAGATGGCGAGGTAGCCCGCCGGTACGCCGACCAGCAGCAGGATGATGATCGCGGTGATCCAGCGGCGCTTGACGACGTGCCTGCGGTCCTCGGCGGCGGGGCGCGGCGTGCCTTCCGCGTCGGGGGCGGAGGCCTGGTGGGGCAGGGTGGGCGGGTTCACTGTTTGTCCTGGTCATCGGGGACTGCGGGCTCGCGCCGGCCCAGCTGCTGCGCGTAGCGCTCGTACCGTTCGTAGCGCTCGACCCGCCGGCGGGTGGCGCGGCGGAAGCGGCGGGCGACGAGGCGGGCGAGGTCGGCGGCGCCGACCATGCCCGCCTCGGGTCCGAGCTGGGCCTTGGCGATACGGGCCTCGGGGCGGTAGCCGCGGCCTGTGAGGTGGCGGCGGAAGGCGTCGCGGGCCGGGCCGATCAGGAGGTCGTCGGCGGCACTGACTCCACCGCCGATGACGAAGCAGGACGGGTCGAGGGCGGCGGCGAGGTTGGCGATGCCGACGCCCAGCCACTGGCCGATGTCCTGGAGCAGCTCGACGCACATGGCGTCGCCCTCGCGGGCCAGCTCGGTGATGAGCGGGCCGGTGATCTCGGAGACGTTGCCGCCGACCCTGGCGATGATGTTGTACGCGACCGGCGAGTCGGCGGCGGCCAGCTCGCGGGCCTCGCGGACCAGGGCGTTGCCGGAGCTGTACTGCTCCCAGCAGCCGCGGTTGCCGCAGGGGCAGCGGTGGCCGCCGGGGACGACCTGCATGTGGCCGAATTCGCCCGCGACCCCGTACCGGCCGCGTTTGACCTGGCCGCCTTCCAGGATGGCCCCGCCGATGCCGGTGCCGAGCGTGATCATGACGAGGTGGTCCTCGCCGCGCCCGGCGCCGAAGCGCCATTCCGCCCACGCGGCGGTGTTCGCGTCGTTGTCGACCATGACGGGGACCGCGAGCCGGGACTGGAGCGCGTCGCGCAGCGGCTCGTCGCGCCAGGCCAGGTGGGGTGCGAACAGCACGCGCGAGCGGTCGGCGTCGACCCAGCCGGCCGCGCCGATGCCCACCGCGTGCACGTCGTGCCGGTCGGAGAGGTCCAGCACCAGCTCGACGATGGTGTCCTCGACGACCTTGGGGCTCTTGGACTTGTCGGGGGTCTCGGTGCGGATCTTCTCCAGGATGATCCCGTCGGCGTCGACGACGCCGGCCATCACCTTGGTGCCGCCGATGTCGATGCCGACCGTGGGGACGCGCGGGGCCGTCAGGTGCGACCGGCGCTCCCGGGTCCCGATGGTCCGCAGGACGGTGCCTCGCGCCGACCCGCGGTGGGTGAGCGTGAAGTCCCGGTACGTGCTCATCGAGTCGTGTCGTCCCTCTTGGGTGCGGTGGTTTCGGGAGCCGGGTCGGCCCGGTCGGCCTCGTCGGCCGGGGTGTTTCGGCCGGCCGCGCCGTCCGTGGCGGCCGTGGCGTGGGGGGCGCCTGCCCCTGATTCTGCCACTCGCTCCAGTTCGTGGCTCAGTTCGTCCAGCTCGGAGCCGCCCGCCATCTGGCGGGTGAGCTCGTCGAGCGTGATCGATTCGCGGGTGTGGCTGCCCGCCATGGTGCCGCGCTTGAGGAGGACGAAACGGTCCCCCACCAGGTACGCGTGGTGCGGGTTGTGGGTGATCAGGACCACGCCGAGGCCCGCGTCCCGGGCGGCGGCGACGTACTTGAGGACCACGCCGGACTGCTTGACGCCGAGGGCCGCGGTGGGCTCGTCCAGTACGAGGACCTTCGCGCCGAAGTGGACGGCGCGGGCGATGGCCACGCACTGCCGTTCGCCACCGGACAGGGTGCCGATGGGCTGGTCCACGTCCCGCAGGTCGATGCCCATGCGCAGCAGCTCGGCGCGGGTGGTCTCGCGCATGAGCTCCACGTCGAGGCGGCGCAGGGGGCCGCGGCCCCGGGTGGGCTCGGAGCCGAGGAAGAAGTTCCGCCAGACGGGCATGAGCGGGACGACGGCGAGGTCCTGGTAGACGGTGGCGATGCCGCGGTCGAGGGCCGCGCGCGGGTTGGCGAGCGCGGTCTCCTCCCCCTCGATCTCGAAGGTGCCGGCGTCGTGCCGGTGCAGCCCTGCGATGATCTTGATGAGGGTGGACTTGCCGGCGCCGTTGTCGCCGAGGACACAGGTGATCCCGCCCGCGGAGACCTCCAGGGAGACCCCCTGCAGGGCGCGGATGTTCCCGTAGTACTTGCTGACGCCGGTCAGCCGCACCAGGGGGGCGGGCGCTCCGGGCGCGGTGGCGGTCGGTTCGGTCGCGGTCACTTGGTTGCCTCCGCCCGCTTGCGGACCCATGCGTTGAGCAGCGTGGCCAGCAGCAGCATCGCGCCGAGGAAGAACTTGAACCAGTCCGGATTCCACTGGGCGTACACGATGCCGTTGCTGGTCATGCCGAAGATGAAGGCGCCGACCGCCGAGCCGATGGCGGAGCCGTAGCCGCCGGTCATCAGACAGCCGCCGATGACGGCCGCGATGATGTAGAGGAACTCGTTGCCCACGCCCTCGCCCGACTGGACCACGTCGAACGAGAAGAGGATGTGCTGTCCGGAGACCCAGGCGCACAGGGCGACGCCCATGTACAGCCCGATCCGGGTCTTGACGACCGGCACGCCGACCGCGCGGGCCGCGTCGGCCCCGCCGCCCACGGCGAAGATCCAGTTTCCGGCGCGGGTGCGCAGCAGGATCCACGTGGCGACGGCGACGATGGCGAACCACCACAGGACGGTGACCTCGAGGGTGACCGACCCGATGGTCCACTGCGAGGCGAAGAGGGCGCGGGCCGAGGAGAAGCCCTCCATGTCGGCGATGGTCTTGGTGGAGACCGTGCCGGTGATCAGCTTGGTGAAGCCGAGGTTCAGGCCGGTCAGCATCAGGAAGGTGCCGAGCGTGATGATGAAGCTGGGCAGCTCGGTGCGGGTCAGCATGAAGCCGTTGAAGAAGCCGATGGCCAGGGTGACCAGCAGGGACACGCCGACTCCGACCCAGACGTTGGCGGTCATCTGGTAGCTGAACATCGAGCTGACCAGCGCCGAGGTCGTGACCATGACACCCGCGGAGAGGTCGAACTCGCCGCCGATCATCAGCAGGGCCACCGGAGCGGCCATGATCCCGATGGTGGAGGCCGAGTACAGGATCGTGCTCAGGCTGGAGGCCTGCAGGAAGGTGGGCGCGACGATGGAGAAGAAGACGAAGACGGCGACGGCGCCGACCACCGAGCCCAGCTCCGGGCGGGCGAGCAGCTTGCGCAGGGTGGAGGTGGGGGCGAGCCGTTCGTCGCGCCCGCCGGCGGGTGCGGCCGCGCTCATCGGCTGCCCCGCTTGATGTACTCCTCCAGCTTGCCCGCCTCGGCGGCGGTCACGATCTGCGGTCCGGTGAGCACCGGGCGGCCGCCACCGAGCACGTTCGCGTTGTAGCGGTAGAGCCAGAGCAGGTCGATGGCCTCGTAGCCCTGCAGGTAGGGCTGCTGGTCGACGGCGAAGCCGAGCGCTCCGGACTTCAGGTCGCGGGCGACCGATTCGTTGAGGTCGAAGGTGTCCACCTCGGCCTTGCTGCCGGCCGCGTCCTTCGCCTTGACCGCGGTGGGCGCGAAGGGCGCGCCGAGGGTGACGATGGCGTCGACGGAGGGGTCGGCCTGCAGCTGTGCCTGGATCGCCGCCTGGACGGAGGGCATGTTGGTGCCCTCGACGTACAGGTTCTCCATCGTCCCGGAGAAGGTCTTCTTCGCACCGGCGCAGCGCTGCTCGTGGCCGACGTTGCCCTGCTCGTGCAGGACGCAGACGGCCTTCTTGCGGCCTCGCTTGTTCAGCTCGGTGCCGACCGCCTCGCCCGCGATCTCCTCGTCCTGGCCGATGTGGGTCAGTGCCCCGTACGCGGCGGACTGGGCGGAGCCGGAGTTCACCGTGATCACCGGGATACCGGCCTTGACGGCCTTGGCGAGGACGTCCTTGAGGGCCTCGGGCTTGGCCAGGCTGACGACGATCCCGTCTACCTTCTGGTCGATGGCGTTCTGCACGAACTGCGCCTGCTGCTGCGCCTGGTCGTCGTGGGCGTAGACGAAGTTGATGTTGTCCTTCGCCGCGGCCTCCTTGGCACCCTTCTGGACGATGTCCCAGAAGGTGTCGCCGTCGCCCGCGTGCGTGACCATCGCGAAGGTCCAGCGCGGGGTGGAGACGGCGGGCCGGCCCGCCTCGGCGGCCCGCGCGCGCTCCTCCGCGCGCTTGCCCCCCGTACTGCTGCAGCCCGCGAGCGAGGCCCCCAGTACCGCCGCGAGCACCGCGCCCACGACGCGTACCCCTGTCCGAACCCTAGCCACGTCGCCGCGCCCTTCCCTCGTCACCAATGCGGTCCGTCGTCGAGACCAATGCGGTCCGTCGTCGAGCCGGTCACCAATCCGGTCATTCCGGCTCCATTCCGGTCCAGCCGTTCAGTATCCGCCACAGTCGACCATGAAGGGTCATCGGGGCACGCACGGGCAGGTTGACATGCGTGGGCAGATTGACAGGTCCCCCGTACGGGGCCAGGTTGAGTGCATGCGCATCGGGCTCATCGGAACGGGCCGGATCGGGTCCTTCCACGCGGCGGTACTGGCCCGTCACCCGGAAGCGGGCTCGCTCCTGCTGGCGGACGCCGATCCCGCGCGGGCGGCGCGCCTCGCCGACCGGCTCGGGGCCACCGCCGCGCCCTCCGTGGAGCAGGTCTTCACCTGGGGCGTGGACGCGGTGGTGGTGGCGTCCGCGACCGAGGCCCACGCGGACCTCGTGGTACGGGCGGTCCGCGGCGGGCTGCCGGTGTTCTGCGAGAAGCCGCTGGCCCCGGACCTGAACCGGTCCCTGGCGGCGCTGCGGGAGGTCGCCGCTGCGGGCGGACTGCTCCAGGTGGGCTTCATGCGCCGCTTCGACGCGGGCTACGGCACGGCCCGCGAGCTGGTCCGTTCGGGAGCCCTGGGGCGGCTGCACACCGTCCGGACGATGACGGCCGATCCGGCGCCGCCGGCGGCCGCGTACCTGGCGACCTCCGGCGGGCTGTACCGGGACTGCCTGGTGCACGACTTCGACATGGTCCGCTGGGTGACCGGGCACGAGGTGGTCGAGGTGTACGCGGCCGGGTCGGACGCGGGACCCTCCCTGTTCCGGGAGACGGGCGACATCGACACGGCGGCCGCCGTCCTGACGCTGGACGACGGGACCCTGGTCACGGCCACCGGCACGCGGTGCAACGGCGCCGGGTACGACGTGCGGATGGAGCTGGCCGGGGAGCTGGACCAGGTGTCGGTGGGCCTGGACGACCGGACGCCGATCGCCTCCACCGAACCGCACGGACCGCCCCCGGCGAGCAAGCCGTGGACCGGCTTCCTGGAACGTTTCGCCCCGGCCTACGAGGCCGAGCTGGCGACCTTCGTCCAGCTGGTGCGGGGCGAGGCCGCCAATCCGTGCGACGGCCGGGAGGCGCTGGCGGCGTTCCGGATCGCGGAGGCCTGCGAGCTCTCGCGCCGGGAGCGGCGCCGGGTCCGGCTGGAGGAACTCCCGGACCTGCCGGCTCGGTAAGGGGGGCACGGGCATTGGGCCACCCTACGGCGGGGGTTCACCCCTGGCTGCGGCGTTTTTCGGCCACCCTCAGGCGGTGGTGACGGCGCGCCGGCCCCAGGCGGTGCCGACCAGCACGAGGGCGGCGCCCGCGTACCCGGGCAGGCCCAGCTCCTCCCCGCCGACGGCGATACCGGCGACGGCGGCCCACAGCGGCTCGGTGCCGAGCAGCAGGCTGACCCGGGAGGGCGAGGTACGGCGTACGGCCCACATCTGCACGAAGAAGGCGAAGAGCGTGCAGAAGACGGAGAGGAAGGCGAGCCCGGCCCACTCGGCGGGCCCGAAGTCCGCCGCGGCGGACCACGGGGTCGCGCCGGTGCCGGGTACGGCGGCCAGCAGCGCAAAGACGAGGACCGCGGCGCCGAGCTGCACGGTGGTCAGGGACAGCGAGTCGGCGTCCTGGACGGCCTCGATGCGGGCCATGAGCAGGACGTGCAGGGTCCGTGCGAGGGCGGCGCCGAGGATGAGCAGGTCACCGGGGCTGGGCGCGGTGAAACCGGCGCCCTGGGTCAGCAGCACGACGCCGGCGACGGAGACGGCGGCGGCCCCGAGGAATCCGGCGGAGGGTGCCTGCTTGCGTACGGCGGCCTCGGCGAGCGGGGTGAAGATCATGGTCAGGCTGATGATCAGACCGGCGTTGGTGGCGGAGGTGTGGACGACCCCGTAGGTCTCCAGGAGGAAGATCCCGCCGAGTACGAGGCCCAGTCCCCCGGCGCCGCGCAGCTGGGCGGGGGTCAGGGCCCGCAGCCGCGCCCACCCGGCGACGACGAGCACCGGCAGCACGAGCGCGAACCGCAGCACGAGCACGGCGATCACGGTGTGGCCGGTGGTGATCCCCTTGGCGGCGAGGTAACTGCCGCCCCAGACGACGGCGACGGCCAGCACGGGCAGATCGGCGAGCCAGGCCCGGCGGGGCGCTTCGAGGGCGGGCGAGATCACGGTCAACGAAGGTCTCCGACGTCACGGCGGGGGTGGAGACATCGGCGGCTCGCACGGGTGCGGGCACACCGTACCGGAGCCGATCATGCCGGGCGACCCATTTCCGGGCCGCGGGCGACAGCCCCGTAGCATCGGCGACATGGCTGATCTCTACGCCCTGGACCTGGCGTTCGACCTGCTCGACACCACGCCCGACGACGTGCTCGCGGAGGTGCGGCGCCAGCTGACGGGGGACGGACTGCTCTCGACCCGGGGGCCGGCGTGGCGGGTCGGCGGCATGCTCGTCGGCGAGTTCGCCCCGACCGACCGCGGCGGCTGGGCCCTGACCAGCCGCCAGGAGGTCCACGAGGAACAGCTCCCGGAGGTGGAGGACCTCCTGCTGCTCCTCGCCCCCCACATCCGCCCGCCGGGCCCGGTCGGCCGCCTCCGCTTCTACGAGCACGAGGCCCCGGACCTCCTGGTCCTGCGCGAGGGCCGCGTGGTCCAACTGGCCCTGGACCCGCGGTAGGCCGTCCCTTTCGGTTCTCGCCGGGCGGGACCAGCTCCACGTAGCCTGGGCGGCCGGTCCGGAGAGCCGTCCGAACCTCGGTGGCATCGGCATCCACTACGACGGGCCGACCCGGTTGCTCACCGCGCACCGGCAGCCGGCGGACGGTGCGCGGCGGCTGGTCGGCGAACCGGGGTCCGACGCCGACGCCCGCATGCCAGGTCGGCGGGCTCGACCATTGGTTCCAGTGGCATCCGAGCAGCTGAGGACCGATCCGACGGCCTCCTCCGTCATCCGATGGTGCCGAAGGTGGCCCGCCCCGTCGGCCGGTAGGTGTGGATGGCGGTGCCGGCCTGCGTCGTACGGGAGGCGGTCAGCTCGTAGGCCGTCGGCAGTCCCCCGGTGGGGAACAGCCGCCGGCCGGCCCCGAGCACCACCGGGAACACCATCAGATTGATCTCGTCCACGAGGTCCCGGGCCAGCAGCCACTGCGCGAGCTGCCCACTGCCGTGCACCTGCAGCTCCCCGCCCAGCGTGTCCTTGGCCCGCACGATCTCGCTCTGCAGGTTCTCCCCGTCGAGCACGGTGGCCGGCCCCCAGGCCGGCTCCTCGATGGTGGTGGAGGCCACGTACTTGGGCAGCCGGTTCAGCTTGCCCGCGACGGGGTCGGCCGGATCGTCGTGGTGCGGCCAGTACGAGGCGAAGATCTCGTACGTCTGCCGCCCGAGCAGGAACGCCTCGGCCCGGCCGAACACCTCGGTGATGAACTCCCCCATCCCCTCATCGGCGAACGGCACGAGCCACCCGCCGTACTCGAACCCCCCGCTGCGATCCTCATCGGGCCCCCCGGGCGCCTGCATCACGCCGTCCAGCGTCACAAAGGTGGTCAGGGTCAGCTTCCCCATGTCTCCGCGCTCCTTCTCGGCAGTCCGTCCACAGATGCAGACTCCCGGACCCCCAGGAACTCATCGCGACGCCACGCGAGCCCCCACCCGTTTCGACCGATCAGACGACGCGTCTCGTACGTCCGGCCGAGCAGCCTCCTGCACATCGCCCGATGGCCGAGGTGAGGCCAGCGCGGAGCTGGGAGGTCTCCCCCGATTGCACGCCATCGCGACAGACCGCACTGAGAGAAAGGCCGATGGGTTCCACGGTTAACACCGGGAACCCATCGTCACTTCTCATTCAGCAAGGTGTGTCCCGAGGCCAAGACTTCGGATCACGCGGCACCAGGGTACCGATCCTCTGCTCGATCTCGGTATCCGAGAGGAAGCCTCCAGTTGCATGCCAGCTCGTGATGCGCTTTGCATCCCTCAAGGGCATTTCGAATGCATGGTGCATGCAGACAGTAACACCAAAGGCGATTTCTCCAGGATCGTCACTTGGACCGAGGTCCGACAACAGGAGACGCAAGACGCCGATGATCGACCGTTCGCTTGCCCAACACTCCTGAAGAAGTCGAGCAGTTCTATTCATATCGGACCACTGACTCTCTGAGCTCACCCTTACCCCCCCGGCCTCGTAAAGTGCACCATGATCTCCCTGTATCCGCCTCCAGGCATTGGCAGGGAGTTATCCTTGTCGATCCACGCGTTCGTGAATCCCTTTCGCTGAGCAAATTTTCCGGTGAACGTTTTCCAGACTGCCTCGTCGGGTGTCATTCCACCTTCCAAGATTGCCTTGTTGAAGCTGTCGAGATTTCCGGTCAAACCATCAGTAGAGTTCCATGATGCGCGAATGCCGGTTATCTTCCGCCCCACACCCTCGAAGGCCGATATCGCACCTTCGAGCATCTGCGATCCACTGGGGAGCCCAGGAACATCCTTCGGCGAGCGCACCACCGCCTCAATCAATCCATCTTCTTCAGTCGCCGAGATCCCTTGTCTCTTCAGTGATCCGCCGTAGCTGTTGACCCACTGCCTATTTCCGGCAGTGAAGCTACCGCCACAGTTATGGACGAGGACGGGGGTGGCCCCTGCAACCACATAGTACGTGTGGAGGTCGGCGACAGTGAGGTTGTAGGTCTCCTTGAAGGCCTCGTACGTGCGGATCGCGCTTACAGCAACGGATTCGCCATCGTCGGTACGGAGGTTCTCGCCCGGCTTGAGGTCTCCGGCGTCCTTCCAGACATGGTCGGATTCAGACCAGAAGGGGTGATGATCCGTTGTAGTGATGGTCTTGACGCCATCACTGGTCTGGATGCTGAGGTCGGTGTACTTCTTGTCGTCCTCGGTATAGATGGTTGCGGTGACCGCCTTGGCACCGGTCTCACCGGTTTCGGGGTCGGTGGCCCGCACTTCGTCGCCGGAGGCCAACTCTTCAATCGGCTTACTGCCGCCGTTTGCCAGAAGGACCATGGTTCCGGCGACGAAGCTGTTGCAGGGCGGCTTCTTGAACAAGCGGGAAACGGCTGCTGCAGATTTCCGTACCAACCCCGGCCCCGCTGCCGCCTTGGCCGCGGGCGGCATTGGCGCGAGTACCTCGGCGATGATCGATTCCCAGGAGTCCTCGTCGGATTCGACACCGAACTTCTTGAACAGCCAGTTGGCCTGATCGCGTCCGGAGATACCGAGGAGTGACAGAATCGGACCGTGGGGAGCCACCTGATCGGCACTCGCCCACCCTCGAACCACACCTGTCCAGATATTGGTCCAGGTCGAGGGCTTCTTCTTCTTTACAGTCCTATTGGCCTGATTCCAGGCGGTCTCCCGGGCCGCACGCTGGGTGATGCGCCTCTGCGCTACCTCCACCACTTTGCTGGCCTCGGCCTGGAAGCCGCCGTCGCTGTCACCCTCGAAGTACTTGAGGCCGTCCGGGTCCAGGTTGGTGATGGGGTTGCCGTTGGCGTAGGTGTACCCGTTCATCTGGAGCGGGTCGGTGATGTCGATGACCGGGTCGACCGTGATGAAGCGGCCGGTGCCGGCCTCGTATTCGCGGGCGCCGATGTGGATCAGGCCCGTGGTGTTGTCGTCCGTGCCCGTGCCGAGGAAGGAACGGTCTCCGGGCCAGTTGGCGGGCTGGCTTCCGCGGGGGTTGCCGTACGGGTCGGACTTGCGGCGGGCGGTCGGCTGGCCGGCCTTCTGCTCGACGCTGATGGTGGCGGTGTTGTGGTGGTCGGTGAGCAGGTGCGACAGGGTGTGGCCGGTGGACTTGCCGTTGGTGCGGCGCACCGTGGTCGGGGCGCCGGGGCTGCTGTAGTAGCGGACGGCGTCCATGGCCTTGCCGGCCTTGTCGACGGTGATCTCGGTTTCGCCGAGGTAGAGCGTGCGGGCACTGCCGGTGTCCTGGATGACCCGGTTGCCGGACGCGTCGTAGAGATAGCTGGTGACGTTGCCGAAACTCCACTGCTGAGCCGGCGTGGCGGCCGGGCTGGCGCACGTGAAGGTGTGGAGGTCGTTGCCCTCGGCGTCATTGTCGTTGGGGACGGTGAGGCACTGGTTGGTGCCGGTGATGAGGGCCTTGTCCGTCTCCCGGTAGGTGAACTTCTGGCTCGGCTCGCCCGGCTTGCAGGCCTTCAGGACGGCCTTGCCGTTCTCGGAGGTGAGGCACTTGCCGAGAGCCTGGACGGTGTCGCCGGTGATGCGCCACTGCTGGGGCTTGGTCTCGTTGCATGACAGCAGCTGGACGGGAGTGCCGTCGGCGGTGCTGCCGTCCTGGACGTCGAGGCACTTGCCGGAGAGGCCGGTGACCGCGACGGAGCCGATGCCGGGGCTGGTGGCCGAGAGGAGCTTGCTGCGGCGGTCCCAGTTCAGGGTCTGGGTGTCACCGTCGATGGTGCGGGTCTTGGTGCTGCCCGCCGCGCTGTAGGTGTAGGTGGACAGGGAGTCGACCGTGGAGCCGGGCGTCCTGGTGGTCTTGTTGACCTTGGTCAGGGCGTGGGGCTGCTTCTTGGGGTTCGGAAGGGCGCCGCCCGTGATCTCCACGCCGTAGGTGTATGTCGTCTCGTCGTCGAGGGCGCTGTTGGTGGGGTCGCGATCGGTGAGCTTGGTGCGGTTGCCTATGGCGTCGAACTGATAGTCCTGCCAGTAGGCATCACCCGGCGTACCCGATCCCACCTCCGTGCGCGCCGGACCCGTGGGACTGGTGGGGCAGCCTTCCGTCTTGCCCGTCCAGGCGCGAACGAGCTGGCCCATGGCGTCGTAGGTGTAGCACTGACGGTCGACGAGGGCGGGGGACTGCGGGGTGGCACCTGGGTAGGTGTCCGTGATGGCCGTCGGATTGCCGACCGCGTCGTACGTGTAGCCGATCGAGGAGAGGAGATTCGAGTTGGACGCGGAGTCGCGCGTCTCCTTGTGGCTGGTCGCCGAGGCGACCCGACCGGTGTGCGGGTCGTAGGTGTTCGTCGTCCACACGCGGTGGGGTGCGTTGCCGGAGGCAGTACGCAGGATCTCGCCGTACGGGCTGTAGACGGTGTCGGAGGTGTACCAGGACAGGCCCGACATGGTCTGCACCATGCCGTCGGCGTTGTAGCGGGTGATCAGCTTCTCGGCGGCGAGACCACCGATGGTGGCGGGGAGGGTCGTCGACTGGACCTTGCCCGTGGGGGTGTAAGTGGTGCTGTAGGCGTAACTGCCGGCCAGGCCCTTCGTGGCGGGCAGGTCCGGGACGGTGACCCTCGATCCGGTCGGCCGGTACTCGCTGTCGTAGCCGGTGACCTCGGTCTTGTACGAGCCGGTGCCCCACTTGCGGGTGGAGGCAACGGGCTGGCCCTTGCCGCCCGGGAGGGTGTCGTAGGTCCAGGTGGCGATGGGGTCCGAGGTTTCGGAGTCGTCGCGCAGCGCGGTCTTACGGCCGAGCACGTCGTAGGAGGTGTACTGGGTGACGTTGTAGACGTTGGTCGTCGACACCTGCTGGTCGAGGTTGTTGTAGGTGAACGTCGACTTGCCGGTGTCGGGGTCGTCGGACGAGGTCATCCGACCGCGGGCGTCGTGGCTGTAGGTCCAGTTGTTGCTGGCCGTGTCGGTGACCTTGGTGAGGTTGCCGCGCACGTCGTAGGTGTAGCCCGTCTTGGTCGACGTGCTGAGGTCGGTGGCGGTGTAGTGCTCGATCTCGGAGGTGCGGCCCAGGGCATCGGTCCAGGTCTTGGCGGCACGGCTGCCGGGCAGCGGGGCCGACCCGGTGGGCGACATCCCGCTACGGGTCAGGGTCCAGTCGCCGCCGTACTCAGTGAGGGCGGACTGCCGGGCTTCGCCCTTCTCCAGGGTGGTGACGCGCACGGCGCGACCGAGGCCGTCGTACGCGGTCTGGGTGGATCTGGGTACCTCGGTGACCGACTTGGGGACGTAGAGCTCCGTGCTCAGCTTGCCTTCGGCGAGGTAACCGTTGTTGGTCTGGCTGACGGTCCCATTCGCGCTGTGCAGGGTGTCGGTGATCAGCCGCGCGCCGCCCGGGCCCTCGGTCTGGGTCTGGCGCGGTCGCAGCAATCCGTCGTAGATCGCGATCGAGGTGCTGTAGGTGCCGTTGTCCTTGAGGGTGCGGGAGATGACGGCCGGCGTCTTGAGTTCGGCGATCTGGTATTCGAACGTGTAGGCCGCCGGATCGGTGGACTTCTGCGAAGGCGTCCGGACCTCGGTGCTCCGGCCGAGCTCGTCGTAGGCCGTGGTGACCTTGCGACCGTTCGCGTCGGTCGTCTCCAGGACGCTGCCGCGGGCGGGGTCCACCTTGGTGGTCACCGTGTGCCCGATGGCGTTGGTCGCCGTCGTGGAGAACGCCGGTCCGGTCGGAGGGCTGAAGGCGGTGCTCGACGGGTTGCCCGCGGCGTCGTACATCTTGATGGCGCGGCCGAGCACGTCGTACTCGGTGCGGCCGGACGTCGTCCAGCCGGTGCCTGCCGCGTCAGTGCTGTCGACCTGGTACGGGAGGCCCTTGGTGGGCGCGGCGCCGAAGGCGTTGACCGCGTCGTAGGACGTTCGGGTGGCACTGAGGCGCGTGCCGGCCTCGACACCACCGCCGGCGCAGTCACCTGTCGTCTCGATCACCTCGGACGGAAGACCGATCAGGTTGCTTGCGGGGTTGTGGACGTACTTGGGCTGGGTGCAGGACTGCTTGACGGTGGTCCACCCGGTGCCCTTGTTCTCCAGGACATCCGTTTGCGTCGACTTGAGGAGGCCGTACGCCTCCTTCCCCTCATAAGTGCTGAGGGTTCTCTGCACACGGGACTTGCCACCACTGACGGACTCGATGCCGTCGGTCCGGGCGACTCCCGTCTGGTACGCAACCAGATCGCTGCTCTCGAGCCTCTTGCGCCTCGCCGTCTCCATGCTCCGCGGCCAGGTCAGCTCGCGGCTCTCGACGCTGCCGCCGGCCTTGCTGTAGGTGATGGTCTCGGCGACCTGACCCTGGTACTGGGGCAGGTCCTCGCCGAGGTCTTCCGTTCCCGAGGAATCCTTGACGATGACCTTGGCAGTATCGGTGGACAGGCCACGGAAGTACCGCCTACGGGTCTGGGCCTGCTCGGTCGCGGTGGCCTTGCCCGCGTTCTCCGTCGTACCCGTGGTGGTGAGCACGCTGGCGTATCCGCGCCACTGACTGTACGTACGGCGATCGGGCTTGGTGAACTCGTCGTCCTCCTTGGCCCAGGCGGCGTCCTCATACTTGTAACTGGTCGTGACGTCGGGGCGCTGTGCCACCCGGTCCCTCTCGACCACGCTGTCCACGACGTACTTGTTGAACAGCTCGATCGGCGGGACCTTGCCCGGATCCAGTCCTGAGTCCGCGGACCAGTGCACGGGGAAGCAGCGTGTGGTGTTCTTCGCCAGGTCGGGGACGCTCGTCCCCTTCGCGCACGGGGCGGAGTACTTGACCTCGATCGCGCCACCGGTCTCGGTGAGGATGGTCTCCACGCGCAGTCTGTCGAAGTCCGGTGCGGCGTCCGGCTTCCCGTTGACGTCGGCCTTCACGACCCGGTTGGGCATGTCGACTTCATTGGCCTTGAAGGAGACCGGCGGGAGCGAGACGCCGAGGGTGCTGTTCTTGGCGCCGTAGGCGGTCCGGGTGATGGACTCCAGCCACAGCGGGGGGCTCGTGTCCGTGCGGTGTTTGGGCAGCGACTGCTTGAGGGCCCACTGGTCGACCTTGGTGAGCGCCGTCGAGCCCTCGGTGCGCTGACCGTAAGTGGTGACACGGTCCAGGCGCATGCGCGACCAGAACGTGGGGGAGAAGGTTTCGCAGGTCGCCGCGTCCATCTTGCAGTTCAGGGAGGCGGGGGTGTCATACCATCCGATTCCGTTCTTGGAACCGAACAGGGACTCGGCGCAGGAGATGTCCTTCCCCTCGAAGCACCGCTGCTCCACCCCGAACTCGACTCGGCCCGCGGGGGCACCGGCGAGGTTGTCGGCGCGGAGTCCGTAGAGGATGCGGGTCGGGTATCCACCGCGGATGTATCCGACCTTGGCGCGGTCCTTCTCGTTGACCTTCTCGTTCTTGGCGTAGCGGTTCTCTTCCTTCGCCCAGTCGATGATCATGGCGTTGCCGTGGATGTCCTCGACGTAGTCGAGGTTCCAGCGCCATGCCTGGGTGCAGGAGGAGTTCGCGTAGGCCGCCTGATAGCAGGGCTCGCCAGGGTGGTTGCCGAAGACCGGGACGGTGAAGACAGAGTCGGTGACGGTCGTGGGTGAGGTGCCGTCCCCGTGGGTGCCGACGCTGTGGCGCCCGTAGTGGTAGCGCATGCCGTCACGCGTGGTGACGACCCAGTACTCGCCGTCCTTCGCGCCGTTGCCGCTGCCGGTCTTGAGCTCGACCTTGGAGCCGTCGTCGGAGGCGGGGACCCAGGCGCCGCTCGCGGCGTCGTGGACGAGTTCGGTCGTCGACCCGTTGAGGGACAGGACGACGTTGTCGCCGGCCCAGCACAGGTCGCCCTTCTTCTTGTCCGTGGTGTTGTCGTTGTTCGGCTTGCCGCTTGACGAGGCATTCAGGTCTTCGGAGCAGGAGCGGTAACGGCGTTCGACGAAGCCCGGGTTGTAGTCCCAGCCGTCACCGACCCAGGACGCCTGACCGTTCGTCACGGACGTCCTGCCGTCCACCGCCTGCGAGGAGTACGAGAACGCGATGGACGGGGTGGGTCCCGCCGGTGCCGGGGGCACCGTCAGCGGGTAGGTCCAGGAGAAGCCGCCCCCGCTGCCGCCCGCGGTCCATGAGCCCGAGGGCGAGAGGGAGGTGGCCTTGTACGAGCCGCCCGCGCCCGCCGCTCCGTCGGAGGCGACGACTGCCATGGCCCCGGCGGCGCTGCCGGCGCTCATGGTCTGCATGCCCTGAACGGGGGTCGCAGCCGGGTCGAGGGTCGCGATGACCTTCTTGCCGCCGGGATCGTTCGAGCTCGGAACGTCTACGGAGACCGAGCATTCGGGCAGTTCGGGGTGGTCGAGGAAGCACGCGGGGTATTGCCGCAGCTTCAGGCGCGAGGCCCATTCGGTGCCGTACAGGTCCTGGAACTTCGAGTAGTCCAGAGCGATGTCGACCGGGTTCACTGCGTCGACCGGCGGCGTGATCTTGATGATGGCGCCGTCCACGCCGGCGGCTTCGGTCTTCGTTCGGCCTTCGACGGCCGCCGACCAGGTGCCCGTCGGTGCGGTACCGGTCCCGGGGACCTTGCCGATGCTGACCGGCAGCGAGCCGACCTGGACGAAGTCGGCAGCAGGGACCGGCGCCAGCGGGATGCTGGCAGAGGCTTCCACGGGCGGCGCCACAGCGGTCGGCGCGTACCCCTCGAGCGTGTTCGGCGGATCACCGACCCATCGACCGAGCGCGTCCATGGCGGCCTGGTCGGGCTTGGCCTTGGGGTCCTTCTGGAGCCCCGGCAGCTCAACGCCGCTGCGGTCGCCCGGTGGTGCCGCCCATGCCTCGGCGGGTAGAAGAGTTGCGGCCAGCACCACGGACAGTGTGATGCCGACGCGCCCGGCAAGGCGCGCGCGTGCTGCGCGCGCCTTTCTGTTTCCGGGCAGGCGGAAATTCGCCGAGAACGGCGACATGCGGACCCCCCACGATCTGCCGCCACGGCAATGGCACACGGCCGGCAGGAAACTGACAATGAATCACCGATTCTGGGACCAGCGGGCCGGAAAAGCCATGGTTCCGATATCCGCTGTGGGCTTTGTCACTTGCCGGGGTGTCTACCCTGGGGTAATCGGAGCAAATCAGTCGCTAACGGCGCGCCCTGCGGTGAATGCCGGGGATGAAGATGTCGCCGGGATGGTTCATGCTCAGCTCGCACGCCCTGTGCCTCAACGGCCGGGCGGGGCCGGCCGTTGCAGTTCTTGAGGCCAATGGCCGCAATCATTTAGTGAGTGCCGAGGGCTGCAAAGTCGGGCGCCCGAGGGGGGAGAAGTACGTCGTGTCTGTCAGTGATTCCGCGGGCGAAAGTCCGCCAACAGGGGCTGGGTCAGCAGAAGGCCCCGTACCCGCGCGTCGGTGGTACAGGCGCCGGCGTGCCCTGGGAGGTCTGGCCGTGCTGCTGGCCACCGCCGTCGCGGTGCCGGTCGGTGTTCAGGTGATCGGCGACGGGACCTCGCACAGCCGACCCGACAAGGATGCTCCGGTCGACGAACCGCAGGCGCGGCGACTGGCCCAGAAGAGCGGCAAAGAGGTTGAGGTCACTGCCGCACGCAGTGCCAACACCACGACATGGGCGCAGCCTGACGGGTCGTTCCGCAAGCAGATCTTCAGTTCGGCCTTCCGTGCCAACGTGGACGGGCGGTGGAAGCCCATCGACACCGGTCTGGAGCGGGTGGAGGGCGGCTACGCGGCCAAGGCGGTCAACGGCCGTGTCTTCTTCAGTGGGGGGTCGAAGGAGCAGGCCAGTGGCGAGGAGCGCGCTTCGCGTGCCGTGAACCGGGTGTCGCTGCGGCAGGACACACCCGGCCAAGTGTGGTCCGAGCTGGTCCGGTTGAACACCGGCGGCCACGACATGACCGTCAGCTGGCCCGGTGCCCTGCCCGCGCCCGTCATCGACGGCCCGCGCGCCCTGTACGAGAACGTCCGCCCCGGGATCGACCTGGTGATGACCGCGCAGGACGGCGGCTACTCGCACCTGCTGATCGTCAAGGACAAGCAGGCTGCGGCCGATCCACTGCTGGGACAGCTGCAGTACCGCCTGGCCAGCCCCGACATGACCTTCCACCTTGATGACGAGTCGGACGCGCTGAGCGCCCGTGACGCCAAGGGCGAAGAGATCGCGGGCTCGCCGACCCCGATGATGTGGGACTCCAGCGGCAAGGTCGCCACCACCGACGACAAGCCGGCCTGGAAGCCGACCGGTGTCGCGAAGCAGCACCCGACGCTGGCCCTGGCCGGCCTGGCCGGCGCGGAGGGCGCGCGCCTGAAGCCCGTCGCGGCGGCGCTCGCCGACAATGCACTGTCCCTCACCCCGGACAATGCGCTGCTCAACGCTCCGGAAACGGTATATCCGGTCTTCATCGACCCCTCATTCAAGGGGCACAAGCACGCCTGGACCCTTCTTTACAAGACTGCAGGAAATTCAAGCTTCTACAACGGGCAGAACTTCAACGCGAGCGGCACGCACGAAGCCCGCGTCGGATACGAGTCCACCTCCGGCGGAACATCCCGCTCCATATTCAACTTCGACTTCGGCAGTCAGCTCCACGGCTCCGAAATCATCTCGGCCAGCGTCCGGGCGTTGCAGACCTATTCGTGGTCGTGCGACAGCAAGAAGATGCTCATCTTCTCGACCCCGTACATCTCGTCGTCGAGTACCTGGAACAACACCGACAACGCGGCCCACTGGGGCAAAGTGGTCGCCTCGGAGTACGCGGGATACGGCTACAACAGCTCGTGCCCCGACAACTGGATCGCACCCGACATCAAGGGCCTCGTCGCCGAAGCCGCCGGCAGCGGCTGGGGGGCGCTGTCCCTGGGGTTCGCCGCCCCGAACGAGTCGGACTCGTACTACTGGAAGAAGTTCATCGCCAACGGCGAGACCGCTCCGTACATCGAGGTCGTCTACAACAACCGTCCCGACATCCCCGTCGCGGCGAACATGCAGACCATCCCCGGCGGCCCGTGCCAGACCAGCGGCTCCGGCACCGCCATCGGCAAGACGAACGTGACCTTCCAGGTCAAGGGCTCCGATCGCGACGACAGGCCCGATCAGCAGAACCTCGACCAGGTCCAGGTCGAGGTGTGGCCCGCCGCCGGCGGAGGGCCGGTCTACGACAAGTGGCTGCCGGCCAACATTGATGGCGTCGTCACCGCCGAGGTACCCCTGGACACCTTTACCAATGGCCAGACGTACTACTGGCTCTCCCGTACCAGGGACAAGGACGGCGCGTGGTCGGGCGGAAGCGGGCCGCTCAATTCCGGAAGCACCGGATGGTGCACCTTCACCGTCAGCCACACCGTCCCGCCCAACCCCGCCGTCTCCTCCGCCGCCTTCCCGCCGCAGGGCGACACCTTCAGCGAGTGGAGCACGGAGCCCGCCAGCACGCCCGGGCAGACCTTCACCATCAAGGGCAACGGCGCCAGGGCGGAGGACATCCGCGAGTACCAGTGGAGCCTGAACCGGCCCCTCTTCGACCAGAAGGCCGTGCCCACCGCCGGCAGCGACGTGGCCTCCGTCCCGCTCCAGGTGGACACCTCCGGTCCGAACGTCCTCTACGTCCGCACCGTCAGCAAGTCCGGCAACATCTCCACCCAGAGCGTCTACGGGTTCCTCGTCAGGCCGAGGCCCGGCCAGGACAAGCCCGGCGATGTCACCGGAGACGGCCACCCCGACCTCCTGGCCATCGACAAGGACGGCAACCTGCGCACCTACGCGGGAGACAGCGTCGGTGACACCGACGCCTACATCCCCGGCGCGGTCGAGAACGGCCAGCCCGTGGCCCCCGGGTACTGGAAGGATCCGGCCACCGGCCAGTCCGCGCTCATCGGTCACGCCACCGACTGGTATCCCGGAGACGGCCTCACGGACCTGATCGCACGGATGCCCGACGGCAAGCTCTACATCTACCCCGGCACCGGCACCGGCCAGTTCGACGTCGGCCGCCGCATGCAGATGCAGATGCCGCTCAGCGCTCCCGACCCGTCCGTCTTCCGGCAGCTCGTCGTCACCGAGGACGCCGACGGCGACGGCCTGGGCGACCTGTTCGCCCTGGACGCCGACGGCTTCTGGGTGTTCTCCGGTTACACCGGCTCCAGCTTCGCCTCCTACAAGAAGATGGCCACGGGCTGGGCAGGCCGCGACATCGTCGGCGTCCGGGACGTCTCCGGGGACAAGGTCCCGGACCTGATCTTCCGGGACAACACCAACGCCAACCGCGGCCTGGCCCTGCGCAAGGGCAAGCCGGGAGTCAACGGCGGAGTCGACCTCACGTCCCTGGAGTCCAAGGCGAACTCCGAGGGCGCCGAGGACTACACCTACGCCACCACCGGCTGGGGCAGGGCCGCCTACCCCAAGGTCCTCGGCACCCCCGATGCCAACGGTGACGGCATCCCCGACATCTGGGCCGTCGGGACCAACGAGAACCAATGGATCTTCCAAGGCGGAACCAACACGATCGGGAGCCCCATGGGTCGTGACGAGGACGGCTGGAACACCTTCCTGACCATCGGTTAGTCAGGACGAAGAGCGGTAACCGCGAGCGCCCTGCCGGGGGATCACTCCTGGCGGGGCGCTTGCGCGTTCCCCCTCCCCCGCATGGACAACGCCAGGTCGGATTCCTGCCAGCGGTGTTGATCCCGCGGAGATTTGATTGAAGCAGCAACCAATCGATGCGGGAGGAACGGCATGGACAGCAGCAGCACCGTCGCGCTGGTGACCGGTGGGAGCAGGGGGATCGGGGCGGCCGTCGCGTTGCGGTTCGCCGAGGACGGGGCCGATGTCGCGATCACCTACGTCAACGACGCGGAGGCGGCGGCCGAGGTCGTCGGGAAGGTCGAGGCGCTCGGGCGGCGGGCCGTCGCGCTGCGGGCCGATGCGGGGGACGCCGCTCAGGTCGCGAACGCCGTCGGGGAGACCGTACGGCGCTTCGGGCGGCTCGACGTGCTGGTCAACAATGCCGGGGTGGGCTTGCTCGGGCCGTTGGAGGACCTGGCTCCGGCGGACGTGGAGCGCGTACTCGCGGTCAACGTGCGCGGGGTGTTCCACACCACGCAGGCGGCAGCCGCGCACCTGGGTCCCGGCGGGCGGATCATCACCATCGGCAGCTGCATGGCCCAGCGGGTGCCGGGGCCGGGCGGGACGCTCTACACGATGAGCAAGTCGGCGCTGATCGGGCTGAACAGGGCCCTCGCCCGGGAGTTGGGCGGGCGCGGGATCACCGTGAACATCGTCCACCCCGGGCCCGTGGACACGAACATGAACCCGGCGGACGGACCGTACGCGGGGGCGCAGGCGGCGATGACGGCCCTGGGGCGGTTCGGTGCGCCGCGGGAGGTGGCGGCCGTGGTGGCCTTCCTCGCGGGGCCGGACGCCTCGTACGTCACGGGAGCGGAGTTCGCCGTGGACGGCGGCCACGCCGCGTAGCCCTCGCCGGGCGTGCGTGGCCCCTCGCCAGGCGTGCGTGGCCCTCGCCGGGCGTGCGTGGCCCTCGCCGGGCGTGCGTGGCCCTCGCCGGGCGTGCGTGGCCCTCGCCGGGCGTGCGTGGCCCTCGCCGGGCGTGCGGGCGGTCCCGGGGCCGCGCGCCCCGGCGGGCGGGTGCGGGCTGTGTGCACGGGGCTCCGCCCCGGACCCCGCGCCTCAAACGCCGGCGGGGCTGAAAGGGCGGAGCCCGCCCCGGGGGTGTCGGC